>CAYOYT010000456.1:0-2507 GCA_964408245.1 uncultured Dongia sp.
GCAGGGCGGTGGGCGCGTTGACGGCGTTGGTGTTCTTGACCGAGATGGGCGATCTGAAACGCTTTGCGAATCGTCGTCAGATCGGCGCTTATTTGGGCTTGTCGCCTTCGAGTCATGAGAGCGGCGAGCAGCAAGACCACAAAGGACACATCACGCGTCAAGGTCCGGCGCGCGTTCGGCACATCCTCTGCCAGGCTGCTTGGGCCACGTTGTTGCGCAAAGGGGACGATCACCCGGCTTATGAGCGAATCGTCGCCCGTAACCCCAAACACAAGAAGATTGCCGTCGTGGCCGTCATGCGGCGTCTGGCGGTGCTGATGTGGCATGATCTCTTCTCGACTACGGGCGAATGGCGCAGGGCTCAAAGGGCTGGAACCAGGGTGGCAAGCAGCGAGTTAGAAAAATTCTGGCCACGCTTACTTCTTGCCGCTTTCACGTTGCAGCAGCCACCGAATCTCAATCTGATTCTGCTCGATCGTGCCGATGATGACGATCTGTTGCGATCGTCGAACTTGCCCGTTCTGGCTGATATGCGCACTCTCGGCGAGGGCCACTTCCGCGCCGCGTCACCGAGACATTCACCTGCGGGTGGAGGTGAAAGCGCAGGGCATAGGCATTGCCACCAGACCCTACCAGATGTTCCTCACCCATGAAATCGTGGCCGTCGGTGGAGAGATAGAGCTTACGGCGGTGAACCAGACCGAAGCCCTCCTCATAACCATCATGGGAGGTATCAAGCCAGATCTGCCCATCCGTCTCTTCGCGGCGACAGGTAACGACGCCAGGCCTCAAAGCCATGCCGCCATGGGGTAGCAGCATCGCCGAATTGGTATTATCGACGACAAGAGTCGAGTGCGCAGCGGTCGTGCGCTGAACCTGGCCCCATTCCTTGCTCCAAGGATGAGCGCCGCAATTCACGATCATGCGTTCATCGTCGAAGGAGAGCTCAAAAGAGAGCGTGCCCGCATGGGCGTGGGCGTCGAGCCCATGCCGTGACGGTGCGCCACAATCCATGATGACAGCGGTCTTGCCGCGATCGAGGCGCTGGAAGCCGGTCAGCGGCAATTGATTGAGCGGTCGCAATTTATCGCCAGCCCGTTGGAAAAGCTGCATGACATGGGCTGGATCGAGCTCTGGCGTGTCGTTGAAACCAGCTAGCACCCCATCGCCATGACTCAGCATGAGGAGAACTGAGCCCAGATTATTGATCGCCATGGAAAGTCCGTCGGGGAGCTTCGTGCCGGCCAGCGCATAAGTATCGCGCAAATCAATGAGATGCTGCAGCAATTCCAGCATCATCTGCGGCGAGCGTTCAATATGGCCACCATCAGCGAGAATCTGCGTGGCAAGCGTCGGTCCTAATAGCGCCAAGCCTTTCGCCAACCATTTCTCACCGCGCGGCAAGATAAGACCCGCCAGCATCAGGCTGATAATCGCCTTTATATGGGCCGCACCGGCGAGCCCGTCTGGCAGCGCACGACACAGATGTTCGGCCTGACGCGAGAGGGAGAGCAGCAATTGCGAGCGAAACAGCGCATCGCTGTTCACTTCGAGATAGGTGTGGTTGAGCAGAATGTTGCGCAACCGGGCAGCAAGGATGTCGGCGCGCCAGGTGAATTCGTCGTAACGCTCGTTCTCTTCCAACCAGCGCATGATGAGCGCTTTGCCAAGATGACGCGCT
This sequence comes from uncultured Dongia sp., assembly GCA_964408245.1. Lineage (GTDB taxonomy): Bacteria > Pseudomonadota > Alphaproteobacteria > Dongiales > Dongiaceae > Dongia. The sequence continues at coordinate 1,682 of CAYOYT010000456.1, forward strand.
GAGGGGCCGCCCACCTCTCTGAGATCGTTGAGCCAGGCGAAGGAATTGACAATCTCGCGCCAGCCATTCCCCATGCCGAGTGGGTTGCTGAGCGGTTTTGGGCTCCGCACCACCTCGCCGGCGAAGCGGAATTCATCGCTGAGCAGGAGCAGGCCTGCCTGCGGATCACCCTGCCAAGGCTCAGGCGAGGGCAATTGCAGATCGCCGGCAGATCGCCGGCCAAGCGTCATGTGATAGGCGCCGCTTCTATAGATCGGTTGCATCATGCGGCGGCGGCAGCGCTGCCAGATGAAATTGGCGGGTAAGGAGAAGAAGGTCTGCAAACGCGGCGCCAGCAGCTTTGGGCGTTGATTGCCGCGCCTTTGGCCGGTTCTCTTTACCTGGATGCTGCTGCCCTCGGCCATTGCCGCTAGGCCCGGTTCAGGCGCGCAGGCCGGCAATATTGCCGGCATAGGCTGCGGGACCGCCATTGAAGGTCGCCGTACCCGCTACCAGCACATCAGCGCCAGCCGCCACCACCTGTTTGGCGGTTACGGCATTGATGCCACCATCGACTTCGAGATCGATGACGCGGCCGTTTTGAGTGGCGCTGACCTTGTCGATGCGGCGGCGGATTTCCGCAATCTTGTCGAGAGCAGCGGGAATAAAGGCTTGACCGCCGAAACCCGGATTGACACTCATTACCAGGACAAGATCGAGATCCGGCAGTAAATAATCGAGTATATCGATCGATGTCGCCGGATTAAGCGAAATTCCCGCTTTCTTGCCCAGAGATTTGATGAGCTGGACCGTGCGATGGGGATGGGCGCCAGCTTCCGGGTGGAAG
>CAYOYT010000457.1:0-2498 GCA_964408245.1 uncultured Dongia sp.
CCATGTGGAAGTAATGATGTAGAGGAGATCAGCGGTTACGATAGCTCGCAGCGAGACTGCAATAATGGTCGGCGGAATAGGCCAAGTATACCACTTCCTTATCCGTGAGCCGCCGCATCAGTTTTGCCGGCGACCCCGCCCAAAGCTCACCTTTTAGGACGCGCTTGCCCGGCGTCACAAGCGCACCGGCGGCGACCATGCCACCGCCCTCGACATGGACGCCATCCATCAAACAAGCTTTCATGCCGATGAAAGCTCCGTCCTCGACCGTACACGCATGAAGCAAGGCCATATGGCCTACCGTCACATTGGAGCCGATGACAGTCTTCGTGCCGGCAGCCCCTTCCCGCTCGTGATTGACATGGATGACAGTGCCGTCTTGTATATTTGTGCGAGGGCCGATCTTGATTGTGTTGGAATCGCCACGCAGGACGCAACCGAACCAGATCGACGCATCTGCACCGATTTCCACGGCACCGATGACAACAGCCGTCGGGGCGATAAAAACATTCTCAGCGATCTGCGGCACGACACCATTATAAGGCATTATCATGCTGGTCATCTCTAGATATCCAGCATTAAGCGGATATTCTGCACCGCGGCACCTGAGGCTCCCTTGCCAAGATTATCAAACCGCGCCACCAGCACCGCCTGCCCCGTCGCTTCATTGGCGAACACCCTCAATTCGAGTCCGTCGGTATCGTTAAGCGCCTCTGGTTCCAGTACACCGCTGCTCTCTGAGTCCAGTACCGAAACCAAGTTGGCATCAGCGAAATGAGCAACAAGTTTTGCTCGCAGCTCAGCCCCTTTCGGCTTGCCTGGCAGCGTTTCGAGATGAAGTGGAATCGAGACGAGCATACCTTGGCGGAAATGACCAACCGACGGCACAAAGATCGGGCGGCGCGTCAGTTTGCTGAACTCCATCAGCTCTGGAACGTGTTTATGAGCAAGGCCTAATCCGTAGAGTTCAAAAGCGGGACCGCCATATATATCGTGGGCTTCGATCATCGATTTGCCGCCGCCAGAATAGCCACTAATGGCGTTGATCGTGATGGGATGATTGGCCGGGATAAATCCGGCATCCACCAGGGGCCGCAACAATGCGATGCCACCCGTCGGATAGCATCCAGGATTGCTGACTTTGCGTGCTGTGGCGATTTTTTTGGCATGTCCCTTTTCAAGCTCGGGAAAGCCGTAGACCCAGCCTGGCGCTACGCGGTGCGCAGAGCTCGCGTCGAGAATTTTCGGTGACTTGTCGCCCAGGCTGTCTGCAAGTGACACATATTCTTTGGCGGCTTAATCCGGTAAGCACAACACGACTAGGTCGACCTCACCCATCATCTCACGGCGCGCTATGAGGTCTTTGCGTTTGTCGCCGGTCAAGCTTTTGAGCTCGATGCCAGGTTCGTGCTTAAGCCGCTCACGGATACCCAGGCCCGTCGTGCCTGCCTCGCCGTCGATGAAGATCTTCGCCGATTTCGCCATCTCGTCTTTCCGCAAATGCGTTCGAATTGTGCCCAAAGAAAAAAGGGTGCGCAATGCGCACCCTTTTTGCCAAGTCTGGCTAGTAAGACGCGATTAGCGCTTCGAGAATTGGAAGCTGCGGCGAGCCTTGGCCCGGCCGTACTTCTTGCGCTCGACCGTACGGCTGTCGCGCGTTAGGAAGCCCTCCGCCTTGAGCGGTCCACGCAAATCCGGCTCGAAATAGGTAAGCGCCTTGCTAATTCCGTGACGCACGGCACCGGCCTGACCCGAGAGACCACCGCCAACCACGGTAACGGTCACATCGAACTGACCAGCGCGGTTCACGATACCAAATGGCTGGTTGATCATCATGCGGAGCACCGGACGGGCGAAATAAACCGTCACATCGCGGCCATTAACCGAGATCTTGCCAGTGCCCGGCTTAATCCAGACGCGGGCAATGGCGTCCTTGCGCTTTCCGGTCGCGTAAGCGCGGCCCTGAGCATCGACCTTGCGCTCCTGCTTAGGCGCGGCAGTCGAAGCAGGAGTAGTGCCGGCAGCGGCACCGCGGGTGGCGCTACGGAGGTCCTTAAGATCAGTGATCTTCTGTGGTTCTTGCGCCATTATTACGCAATCCTCTTGTTCTTCGGGTTCATCGCGGCAACGTCGAGCGTCGCGGGCGACTGACCTTCATGCGGATGGGCCGACCCAGCGTAGACGCGCAGGTTTTTCATTTGAGCGCGGCCGAGCGGGCCGCGTGGAACCATGCGCTCGACGGCCTTAATGATCAGGCGCTCAGGATGCTTGCTGCTGAGGATTTTACCCCAGGCACGCTCCTTGATGCCGCCCGGATGGCCGGTATGGTAATAGAAGATCTTGTCTTCCAGCTTGTTGCCGGTAACACGGACCTTCTCGGCATTAATGATGATGATGTTGTCGCCGCAATCGACATGTGGCGTAAAGGTAGTCTTATGCTTGCCGCGGAGGTGGTTGGCGACAATCGACGCCAGACGGCCCAGCACGACGCCTTCGGC
>CAYOYT010000458.1:0-2489 GCA_964408245.1 uncultured Dongia sp.
GCAATAAGGATTTCTCCTGCGTCGAAGGTTTTTGTCCCAGCTTCGTGACCATCCATGGCGGCCGCCTCAAAAAGCCGCAGCCGAAGAAGCTCGATATTAGTAACTTTCCGGAGCCCGTCCAGCCACATCTCGATCGCCCCTACAACATTATCGTTACGGGCGTCGGCGGGACTGGCATCGTCACCATCGGCGCCCTCCTTGGCATGGCAGCACATCTCGAAAACAAAGGCTGCTCAGTCATGGATATGGCAGGCCTGGCGCAAAAAGGCGGCGCTGTCTTCAGCCATGTCCGCCTTTCTGCCAAGCCCTCGGATATTTTCTCAACACGCATAGCCGCGGGAAATGCAGATTTGCTGCTGGGCTGCGATATCGTGGTGTCGGCGTCTTTCGATTCACTTGCGAAGCTCGATATTGGCCGCAGCAAAGCGCTCATCAACACGCATGAAATCGCGACAGGAGATTTCGCCCGTGACCCAGATTGGGAATTTCCCGCGGGCGATCTTAAGAGCATATTAAGAGAAGCGGTTGGCGAGGGCGCCATCGAATTCGTCGATGCGACCCGCATCGCCACGGCGCTCATGGGGGATTCCATTGCCACGAACCTCTTCATGCTCGGATTCGCTTATCAGCGCGGCCTTATTCCGGTGAGCGCTTCGGCAATCGATCAAGCCATCAAACTCAACAACATTGCCATTGAAGCCAACAGGCAAGCCTTCGCCTGGGGTCGCCAGGCAGCACTCGACATGGTAGGTGTCGAAGCCACCATCGCCTCCGCGCATGAAGAAGCGCCCTTACCAGACACCTTGACCGATATTGTCGCTCATCGCCGGCGACACCTCGCCGGCTATCAGAATGCGGTACTGGCCGATCGCTATCAGACACTTGTCGATCGCGTCACCACGGCAGAAAGGCGCATCGCACCCGACAGCAATGAACTGGCCAAAGCTGTCGCCTGGAACTACGCTAAACTTCTCGCTTACAAGGACGAATATGAGGTGGCACGACTTTATACAGATGGCCGCTTTGCAGAAGATATTGCCGATCGTTTCGAAGGCGCATTCACACTGCATTTCCATCTGGCGCCACCGCTCATCGCCAAGCGCGATTCCATCACGGGCCACTTGAAGAAGCAAGAATTCGGGCCCGGGATGATGTGGGCGTTCCGCATGTTGGCGCGGCTCAAAAGTCTACGCGGCACGGCGTTCGATATTTTTGGCCGCAGTGAGGAGCGCAAGACAGAGCGACAAATGATCGGTGATTATGAAGAATTGATCGCAATATTTCTCTCGAAATTGACGGCCACCAATCTCTCGACCGCAGTGGCACTCGCAGCATTGCCGGAACAGATCCGCGGCTTCGGCCATGTGAAGGAAGCAGCGATCGCCCGCGTCGCATCACAGCGTGCAGCACTCCTGGCGAAATTCGAAAATGCAAAACCGACAAATCCGGCCAGCCGCCCGCAGGCGGCGGAATAACGAGAACCAGTTCCGGCGTTAGTGCCGCGGGCCTAGCGCCCGCCAACCTTCAGCCCATTGTTTGCGCTGCTCCGGGGTCAGGTCTGACGCGATCTGCGCCAGACCATCCTGGGCATGATGCAGGAGTTTGCCGGCCGATTGCTCGAGTTCAGCCAATGCCGCCTCCAAAGCGGCGGGATCAAAGGACTCCGCCGCCAAAGCGTCGGCTACGTGAAGACGCAGCGCACGCATCTTCTCCTTTTCGTCGCGAAATTCTGGGCCCCGCGCGCGCAATTTCTCTCGGATAACTGACTTCAATTCCGGCGGCACCGTTGCCATAACCATGCCGCCCCTTCCTTCCGGTCCGCCCAGCAATCCGTGCATGCGCCCGGCGACCATACCCGCTAGAAGGAACAGATTGAGGCAGATCGATATGACCAACCCAGCCATCACCCATTTCAGTTTGGCGCCCGCGATGGTCATTAGAATTCCCCGATATCGTTGGCGGCGTAAAGTGCCGACGCCATGTCCAGATCCTGCTCGTCGTTAAACGTGGAATTACCCCAGCCCATGGCAAAGCCTATCAGCAGCGACAGAATGGCGGCACTCGCTGCCATGCGCGCGGGCGAGAATAACGCCGCCAGCCAGAAAGCGCGACCGGTGTGCAGACCGTCGATTCGCCGGGCCAGATGTACTGGCGCGGCCTCGATTTTCAATGCACGTCCCAGCAAGTCCTCGAACGCATCATCTCGCAGATACTTGGTCATTTTTCCATTCCTTCCAGCCGGGTGCGGATATCCTTCTTCGCCCGCACCAAGAGCGATTCATACGCCTTGACCGAAATCTCCATCACTGTCGCCGCCTCTGCATTGCTGAGGCCCAGTGTATAGCAAAGCGCCATCGCCTCACGTTGCCGCTCCGGCAGAACCGTCATCGCAGCCCGGACCCGCGCCTCCTGCTCTGCCGCGATAATCTGTGATTCGACGCCGGGTTGCGGATCCGCCAGTAGGAAATCAGGATCGAGTTGTTCTGCGC
>CAYOYT010000459.1:0-2481 GCA_964408245.1 uncultured Dongia sp.
CCTCGATAGAAGGTCCCACAGAACGGTGGATAAGATCTTTTATGCCAGACACTAGACTCGGCAAGCTGATCGGCTCGGCATTGAGGGTTTGGCGACGGGCAAATGCCAACATGCGCTGGGTCAAGGAAGCGCCTCGATTCGCGGCCTGAACGGCGTTAGCGATAAAACGCGCCAGCTTTGGATCTTCCGGTAAGCGCTTTTTAGCAAGCTCCAGGCTACTCAAAATTGCCATTAGTAAATTATTAAAATCATGCGCTATACCACCAGTCAGTTGACCGATTGCTTCAATCTTTTGCGCCTGAAAAAGCGCCTCGCGCGCGACCTTAAGTTCAGTCTCAGCGTTCATCTTTTCGGTTATGTCGCGTGTGATCTTAGCAAAGCCAAGCAGTGAGCCAGTTCTGTCGCGGATTGGATCAACGATAACATTCGCCCAGAAATGAGACCCATCCTTTCGGATACGCCAGCCTTCCTTTTCGAACCGGCCTGCTTTCGTAGCCGTCGCCAGCGCGATAGCAGGCAATCCCGCCTCTCTATCTTCCGGCGTATAAAAGCGAGAAAAATGCTGGCCAAGAATCTCCATGGAGGCGTAACCCTTAAGGCGCTGTGCACCTGGGTTCCAACTAGCTACCCGCCCTGATGGATCCAGCATATATATCGCGTAGTCGGTAACCGCGTCGACCAGTAAGCGATAATGATCATCTACCGTCCCAAAGAGGGGTTGCGGCGTTCCCTCTTTCTCCATAACTGCCATGGTCGATTGCTTTCAGCTTTTGCCCCGAGTGCCTTAACTCAACATAGCGGCTAAAGTTCCGATATGGTGCCCGCTGCCGGACTCGAACCGGCACGAGGCTTTCGCCTCTCAGGATTTTAAGTCCTGTGTGTCTACCAATTCCACCAAGCGGGCCAGTGAATCAGAGCTAAGAAAGCAAATAGCCTGTTGTGCGCGGAGTGGCAACTCATCCCGACCCATTGACGTGCTCGCCGCCAGGCGGTCCAAGTTAACAGGCGCGAATCGTCTTAAAATGGCTACGATCAGTTTTAATGATGCACTGCACAATAGTGAATATAAACGACAATCGATCCGCCCATCCTAAACGGCCGCCGCCAAGATTAAATTCAAATAGCTGGCTCGCCCTCAATTGGATCAGCGCCTAGCTTTATGATGATCTCATACAATTCAACTGCCGCAACATTGATAGACGCCTGGTCGGTGCCTCGAATGACGAAAGAGGCGCCGAACTTTCCTTGGCGGAAGAAGGGGTATGAACCGATTTCAAGTGTCGGGTGTCGATCCTGCAATTCGCCCAGATCTTTGGCGATGACACCTTCTCCGATATAACCGGACACTGTGCGAGACAAAACTTGGTCGCCGCCGTGCAGACCATCTTTCAGCCCGTCGAACATTGCCTGGCAGATCCGAGGCACGCCAGCGAGGACGAAAACGTTGCCGATCCTAAAGCCCGGCGCAATCGACACAGGATTATTGATGAGTTCGGCGCCTTCTGGCGTATGCGCCATGCGCAGGCGCGCTTGGGTAATATTCTTCAGGCCATAGTGATCGGTCAGAAGCGTCGCAGCAACCGGATGTAGGACTAGGGGCACGCCGAATGCCATAGCGACCGCTCCTGCGGTGATGTCGTCATGGGTGGGGCCGATACCACCCGTTGTGAAGATATAGTCATGCTTGGCGCGAAGTTCATTCACTGTGGCAGCAATCTTAGTATCGACATCCGGAATAAACCGAGCTTCCGCGAGACGGATGCCAATCTCGGTAAGGCCAGTCGCGATATAAGCGAGATTGAGATCCCTGGTTCGACCCGACAAGATCTCGTTGCCGATCACGACAATTGCTGCCGTGACAATCTTTGCCGCGCTCATCCTAAATCTCCGGCTCTATGCTCCCTTATAGTTGTACGTAACCAAAGGCCTGCATGCATTCGTCGACCACTTCATCATAGCGCTTTTCCGATTGGTACCCGGACACGCCACTGTCAGCTAATGGATCACCGAAGGTACCAGTTCCTTGCGTCGCGGCGATATCCTGATCTATGCCGCGATCGACCTTCGTCTGAGCGCGGGCCTCAGCCTCACAGGAATCGAGATCGGTTCGCGCTTGGTCCACATCGGTCCCCGCCTTGGTCCAATTGCCACTACCCGCGTCGAAATAGGAGCAGCCAGCCAAGAAGGTCACGGTCAATAGAATGAAAACAGAACGGTACATGTTTTGGCTTCCTTGCAAATCCTGGCGATAACTTGCCGGGAATGATACGCAGATGCAACCATAGGCTAGTGTCCGATCATCTTTCGAAACACACGTAAGCAGAACGCGGCAGCCATGCTTTTCGATCCTCCTTTGCAATCGGCACAGCTCATCCGCCGCTACAAGCGCTTTCTCGCTGATATGCGTCTGCCAGATGGCCGGACAATTGTTGCTCACTGTCCCAATCCCGGATCGATGACGAGTCTCGCCGTGTCCGGATC
>CAYOYT010000460.1:0-2479 GCA_964408245.1 uncultured Dongia sp.
GTCGTATCCCAATACTCCATGCCAATGGTGATATCGCCGGTGCGCAAACCGGTCTGGATGCTGGCGAGATAATCCGAGGTCACCAGTTCAGTGGCGTATCCTTGGGACTTCAAAATCTTGGAAAGAATCGTCGCGTTCAGGTTGACGCTGGTCCAATCGAACAGCGCGATCTTGATCGGGTCAGCGTTCTCGGCCTTCTTTTCCTCGCCACACGCTCCCAGTGTCAAAGCTAGTGCCATGGCGGCACCCATCGCCTTACGGCGGAAGGTCATCGTCATTCCAAGTCTCCCGATTTGCCTTGAACGGCCCCGTTCATCAGGGCGCTGTATTGGTCTTAAAATCTAGCCACAGCGGTCTTGAATTCGCAAGCTAATTGTGCGAATTTCGTGGAAACTGTGTTGATTTGACCGTGTGTTTCAAACTCGCCAAAAGCAAAAAGCCGGTCCGCATACGGACCGGCTTTCAGGTGAACAAAGTTCTAGGTGAATCTCAGGCGGCCTGGCTCGAGGCGACGCCCTTGTCCTTCAAAAGCTGCTGCAGTTCACCGGATTCATACATTTCACGGATAATGTCGCAGCCGCCGACAAACTCGCCCTTAACATAAAGTTGTGGGATGGTCGGCCAGCTGGCGAACTCCTTGATGCCCTGACGCAAGCTCGGATCGGGCAAAATATCGATGCCTTTGAATTTCACACCGAGATGACCAAGAACCTGCACAACGGTTGCCGAGAAGCCGCATTGCGGGAAAACGGGCGTACCCTTCATGTAGAGCACGACATCGTTGCTGCCGATGTCATCGCGGATACGGTCGAAAACGGGGTTGTCACTCATGTGGTCAGATCCTTTCTGCCTATGCTCGCGATATGGCGACAATCAGTGGGAAAGTCAATTGTCGAGGCTGATGGCTGGTTCAACAGTGTCGGTCCTATTGTGCTACCGGAGCAGATGTCTGCAAAGCAAGTGCGTGCAATTCATCGCCCATCTTACCACGCAGAGCGGCGTAGACGATCTGGTGCTGTTGAATACGCGACTTGCCGATAAAGGCTGCGGAGACGACCTGCGCGGCGTAATGATCGCCGTCACCCCGCAGATCCTCGATGGTAACGTCCGCGTCGGGCAAGGCTTCCTTGATGAGGCGGGCTATTTCGCTGGCTTCCATCGCCATGATTTGTGAACTCCGTTCTTAGGCTGCGCCCATGAGGGACGGCAGGAAGGCTTCATGCGATTGGCGGAGATCCAGGAGTGACATTTTGCGGCCGTCGAGAACCACTTCGGCGCCACCCGTGTTGCCGATGCTGGCGACCGGCACGCCGGCAGCTTTCGCCTTCGCTTGGATCGCAGCTGAGGCAGCCATGGGCACAGCAATTACATAGCGCGCCTGATCTTCACCGAACCAATAGCCATGCGAGGGCACGTCAGTTTTTGGTGTGGTCAGCGTAACGCCGACGCCGCCAGCCAATGCCATGTCAGCCACGGCGACCAGTAGGCCGCCATCCGATACGTCATGGCAGGTGCTGACCTCACCCGCGACGATCAAGCCTCTGACAAAGTCACCGTTGCGACGCTCAGTGGAGAGATCGACCGGCGGCGGTGCGCCCTCTTCTAGGCCCTGCATTTCGCGCAAATAGATCGACTGGCCGAGCCAGCCCTTACTTTCGCCCAAAACCAGCACGCTCTCGCCAGCGGCCTTGAAGGCCACTGTCGCCATGCGGTCGACATTCTTCATCAAGCCGACACCGCCGATGGTGGGGGTGGGCAAGATACCCTTGCCGTTCGTCTCATTATAGAGCGAAACGTTACCCGAGATAACCGGATAATCGAGCGCGCGGCAGGCATCTGCCATGCCTTCAATCGACAGCGCGAACTGCCCCATGATCTCGGGGCGCTGCGGGTTACCGAAATTCATGTTGTCGGTGATGGCGAGTGGCTGGGCGCCAACCGAGGTAATGTTACGCCAGCTTTCCGCCACGGCCTGAGCGCCACCCACCTTCGGGTCGGCAAACACATAACGAGGCGTGCAATCCGATGTCATGGCAAGTGCCTTGCCCGGTACACCTGGAACGCGCACGACGGCGGCATCGCCGCCGGGACGCTGTGCCGTCTGGCCCATGACGAGATGGTCGTATTGTTCCCAGACCCAGCGGCGGCTGGCGAGATCCGGAGAGCCGATCATGAATTGTAGTGCATCCAGCAAATCATTCGGCGCTGGCACATCTTTGGCGTTGATGATCGGCTGCGCCGGCGTGGGGATCCACGGGCGCTCATAGACCGGTGCCTTATCAACCAACGGCGCCACCGGCATGTTGGCCTGCACTTGGCCACCCTTTTTGAGAACAAGATGGCCACTATCAGTCAGCACACCGATTTCGGCGAAATCGAGTTCCCATTTATGGAAAATCGCGCGGGCCTTTTCCATCGCCTGGGGCTTTAGAACCATGAGCATACGCTCCTGGCTTTCTGAAAGCATGATCTCATAGGC
>CAYOYT010000461.1:0-317 GCA_964408245.1 uncultured Dongia sp.
CAAAACCCGAACCCAAGCCAAAACCCGAACCCAAGCCAAAACCCGAACCCAAGCCGGTTCCGCCGAGCATGCCGAAACCCGCTGGGCCAGAATCATTGGAGCATCCGCTGCCGCCACCGTGGCCGCATCCAGCACCTTTGCCCGCGCCGCCGACGCCTTTGCCGCTACCCCCGTCGGCCGCAGCTCCGACTGATTTCGTGGTGCCAGAGCCGCCAGGTGTCTATCCAGCGCCGCTTCCGCTTCCGCCGCAGCCTAAGCCATTTCCTCCGGAGCCGGCAGGCCCTGCTACATTGGTTATACCCGAACCGCACGGTGTC
>CAYOYT010000461.1:327-2474 GCA_964408245.1 uncultured Dongia sp.
GCTTCCGATACCGTGATTTTGAGGCTGATGCTTGCAGGTGGCGACGCTTGAATATCGCCGCCACACAAAGCCGATCTAACTAATCATTGGGTGAGTGTAAAAGGCGCTCACCCAATTCCATTTCCATGTGAGGGCTTTACGAGGGAAGCTCCGGGTGGCGCTGCAGCTCGTCGGTAAAGGTGAACCACGGCGCCTTTGAGCCAACGATAATATGCTTGGACGGGGCGAGATTCGGCGCATCGACAAGCGCAGGTCACGGCGTAGCGGAATGCGCCCGGCACCGCGTACCGGACGGTGCCGCCGATGCAGCTGCCGTTAAGAATTCGCGAGGGATTGTCGATCACGTTGCTCGGTCCCACGTCAGGCAGTAGAGTGCGGGCAATTATGGCTACCCGGCCGCACCCTGGCTATGGCTTTGAAATATGGCACCCTTTGATATTGTCCCGTCGGCCTGTCCACACGATTGCCCATCGACCTGCGCGCTGGAGGTCGAGCGGATCTCGCCCACTCAGATCGGGCGTAGTGCCGCTGCGCCGCGTGGGCGCGAAGGGCGTCGGCAGGGCGGCATTTGCGCCGATCACCTGGGAGCAGGCGCTGGATGAAATCGCGGACCGGTTTCAGCGCGCAGCGCAGCGCCATGGGCCGGAAGCGGTCTATCCCTATTATTATGCCGGCACTATGGGTCTGGTGCAGCGCGATGGCATCTATCGCCTGACCCATGAGATGAAATATTCGCGGCAGAAGAGCACCATCTGCGTCTCGCTGTCGGATGCCGGCTGGCAGGCGGGTTTCGGAATCATGCGCGGCGTCGACACGCGGGAACTGGCCGAAGCGATCTCATCGTTGTGTGGGGCGGCAATCCGGTCGCGACCCAGGTCAATGTGATGACCCATGTCGCCCGTGCCCGGAAGGCCCGCGGTGCCAAGCTGGTGGTGGTCGACCCCTACCGTACCGGCACGGCGAGGCAGCTGACCTGCATCTGATGCTGCGCCCCGGCACCGATGCGGCGCTGGCGGTGGCCTTGATGCATGTGCTGTTCTCCGAGGGCTTTGCCGACCGGGACTACATGGCGCGCCATGCCGATGCGCCCGAGGAACTTGAGCGCCATGTGGCCGGCCGGACGCCGGAATGGGCGGCCGAGATCACCGGCGTACCGGCGGAGACCATCAAAGGCGGCTCTGATCCACGCGTTCTATTTAGGGCGATTTTGGCTCTTCATGATCTGAAAACGTCGGCTCAAGGCACTACCTTGTCGTGTGATACGTTTGTAAAGTACGTCCAAAAATAGCTGATTTTATTGAAACCGATTTCGACTTTCGAGCGTCTAGGAGGTTTAGAGATTTTTTAAGGCTCGGAATGCGGCAGCGAATTCTCGAGGGGCATTCACCTAGACAAGGAAGCGTATCATGTTGGCAATCAATGTAGCAGCGCTCGCGCCAATCTACGAACTTACTCCAGAGCAGCTTGAGTGGGTTAGCGGCGGACTGGCTGGGAAGATCTGCCGTGGTGGTGTCGCTACAAGGTAAAGTGTTTGTCACAGCGCGGGCAGAACTTGCGCATGCGGTGGCGCGCAACCCGGATACGCCGATCAGCTCTATTGACCTGATGTCACAGACCGTTCGCGCCGCGCTTTTGGGTCAGATGAACCAGACCGACCACACTTTGCCCGACTGCACAATTCACGCCCTGACTGAAATGGCGGCACTTCGACTGCCGGATCAGGCTGCCTTGATCTGGCAAGACGGAGCCATGTCTCATGGCGCACTGGATGCAGCGGCCAACCGTCTAGCGCATTTCCTGCAATCTTGCGGCATAGGCCGCGGTGCGTTAGTGGCGCTTTGCCTGACTCGCAGCGCTGATCTTGCAGTGGCAACACTGGCGGTTCTGAAGGCTGGGGCTGCCTATGTGCCCATTGATCCGCTTTACCCCGTGACCCGGCTGGCCCAGATCATCGACGACTGTCGGCCCACCATGATGCTGACCGAGCCTGACACAGCCGCGCTTGGCCGCGGTTTGGCGCGGCAATCCGGGTTTACCGGGGCCGTGCTGGATATACGAACGGATGCAGGGCAATGGGCAGGCCTTTCATCCGCGCCTCCCGAAGCGTCGTCGTCAGACCCAAAAAACCCGGCCTATGTCATTTATAC
>CAYOYT010000462.1:0-2454 GCA_964408245.1 uncultured Dongia sp.
ATGATGGATCGCACGAAGGGCCGGATTCCCGGACTGGTCAGCAGCACGGGGCTATCACCCAAGATGGCAAAGCGTTCGAAGGTCTGGCGAACATTTTGGATGAATTGCTGCAGATCGCTGGGGGCCATAATGAGCTGCCGGTCTTCGCCGTCGCCGCGGACAGCATTGGTGAAGGCTTGCTCCCATTCCGGCGACAGAGTCACCAACGGAATGACGCCGGCTGCATCGCTGCTGGCATCCGAGATCTGGCGTGCAAGGCGAGCACGCACATGTTCGACGATGGCATTGACGTTGCGCGAATAGCCGGCTGCCTCGGCAATGCCTTCGAGGATATTGGAAAGATCGCGGATAGATACCCGTTCCGAAAGCAAGGCCTGCAGTACGCGTTGAACGCCTCCTACAGAAATCTGGCCGGGGATGAGGTCTGCTACCAGTTTCTGATTTTCTTTGGGTAGCTCATCGAGCAGTTTCTGTGTCTCGGCGTGTGAGAGAAGTTCGGCCATATTGTCTTTTACCAGCTCAGTAAGATGCGTGGTAATCACTGTGGCCGGGTCGACAACGGTATAGCCGCGAAAGAGCGCTTCTTCGCGGGCACTTGGATCCACCCACATGGCTGGAAGGCCGAAGGTTGGTTCGGTCGTTTCTTCACCGGACATGTTGATTTTGTCACCGCGCGGATCCATGACAAGAATCATGTTGGGTCGCAGGTCACCGCGACCGGCTTCGATCTCTTTGATGCGGATGACGTATGAGTTGGCTTGGATCTGGAGATTATCCTGAATTCGGACGGCCGGCAGAATGTAGCCCATTTCGCCCGCTAACTGACGGCGCAGGGCCTTCACTTGGTCCGTCAGTCGATGTCCTCGTTCTGTGTTGATCAGTCCGAGCAGCCCGTAACCCAGTTCGAGACGAATGGCATCGAGGGAAAGAGCGGTTGAGATAGGCTCCTCGGCGACGGGTATCTGAGTCTGCTCGACCACCTGCTGCTGGGCTGCGACCACGGCGACCTTCTTCTGGTGACGCATCACGAGATAGGCCATGGCACCAGTTAGCGCTGCGAGGCTGAGAAAGGGGATTGTCGGGATGCCAGGCATCAGCGACATTAGCATCATCAGGAAGGATGCAAGGCCAAGTGCTGCGGGATAACCCGACAACTGCTTGAAGAGTGCCTTGTCAGTAGAACCAGAAACCCCAGCCTTTGTTACCAACATACCGGCGCCAGTCGAAACGATTAGAGCAGGGATCTGTGAAACGAGGCCGTCACCGACTGTCAGCAATGTGTAGGTCGATGCGGCTTCCGACATCGACAAGCCTTCCTGCGCTACACCGATGATGATCCCGCCAATGACGTTGATGAAGACAATGATCAAGCCGGCAATGGCATCACCCCGGACGAATTTTGCGGCACCGTCCATCGAGCCAAAGAAATTGCTTTCATCTTCGAGGTTCTTGCGGCGTGCTTTGGCTTCTTTTTCATCTATTAAGCCGGCGGATAGATCAGCATCTACTGCCATTTGCTTGCCCGGCATCGCATCTAAACTGAAACGTGCCGAGACTTCAGCAATACGCCCAGAACCCTTCGTGATGACAACGAAGTTTACTAAGACAAGGATAGCAAAAACGATGATGCCGATGACGTAATTGCCACCCATGATGAAGCCGCCGAACGCCTGAATAACGTGACCAGCGGCATCGGTGCCTTCATGGCCGTTAGTAAGGATAAGGCGGGTAGAGGCGAGGTTAAGCGCCAGGCGTAACATCGTAACTAGCAAAAGAACGGTTGGAAAGCTCGAGAAGTCGAGAGGTTTCTCGATGAACAGTACCGTCATCAGGATGAGGATTGAGATCGTGATCGAAAAGGCTAGCGAGATGTCAAGTAGCCAGGCCGGCATTGGAAAGATAAGTACCGAAAGCACCGACACTAAGCCTAGCGCGAGGGCAATTTCACCACGCTTCAAAAAACTAAGCGCTTGCACTAGAGACTTCATGCCGCCGCCCGCGTTGTTATTCCCCGTCGCCGTATCGGTCATCAACCGCTATCCTTTTCATTGCCAGCGAGCTTAAGACGTCAGATAAAGTTAGTATGTCAGGCGTTGGCAACTTCTCCTTCACCGTGAGCGGCAGGAACAGCGAAACCTTCCTCATTATACTGTTTCAGCTTGTTGCGCAGAGTGCGGATTGAAATGCCGAGAATGTTGGCTGCATGAGTTCGATTGCCGAGGCAATGGCTGAGCGTGTCGATAATGAGATCGCGCTCCACCGCTGCCACGGTGCGACCGACGAGGGCAGTTGTACCGGCAGCCGCCACGGCGACGTTGTGAAGTTCTTCGCGCCTGACTATACGCGCCGCGAGATTTTCGCCCATATCGGCGGCCAGCCGCTCGGCCTCCATTTCGATGCGGAAGGCTCGCTCTATGCCTGCATCAGCGGCATGGGCCTGTACAAGGTCACGCC
>CAYOYT010000463.1:0-2452 GCA_964408245.1 uncultured Dongia sp.
CCGCAACGCCCATCTTATTCAAGAGCCACCGAGCTGGTGGTTGCCCAAATTTATGCAGCGTTTCGACCTCACCGTGTTTCAGAAAATGCCGCAAGGTTTCTGGGTGCTGGTTGAACGTAAGCCAGAGAAACCGATCTTAGTGGAACCGGTCTAAGCTGGTTTTGCTGGCCTAAAAAAATAGAAGGCCCGAATGAATTCGGGCCTTCTCTCTGTCTGGATTCTAGCGTTAGCTCTGCACAAGGGCATCTTTATGCAGTTTGGCGACACGACGTCCGGAGGAAGTCTTGGCGGAGTGTACCGAGTGCGCCATCAATTCTTGCCAATTCTGCGTTTGATTTACGGCCTGGTGTTCGTTTAGCCATTCTTGGGTGTATTCACTACCCTTTGTTTCTTCGAAGATCGGCATGCCTTGCGTGTAATGCACCAGCTTGGCGTCTTTGCGCGGCTGGTCATATCCAACCAGATGATTCCATTCCCGGGGTAGATCGCCGACAAGTACGTCAGACAGCCAATCGAGGCCGTGCGGCGCGCGCGACTGGTTCGGATCTTCAACATAGTCCGGGGTCAGGATGCGATTTGCCGGATGGCCACAATTGAACATAATCATCGATGCCCATTCGAATTTTTTCGTATTCTTCGAGACCATCGCCGCATAGCGATCGTCGCAGAGGGCAAAAAGCTCCGCTATATCCGCTAGGCATAAATAATCGGTATCCATGAATATCGCCCATCCCTGATAGCCCGAAAGCCAGGGCGTCAGGAAGCGGCTAAACGTGAACGGCGTCAAGCCCTGACGGGTCATCGGCAGGGTCGGCAAAACGAGCGGTGTAATTGCGACAGGTTTGGAACAACGACGAAAAATACTGAACTGAAGCACGTTGAAAGAGACAGCCTGCCGGTGGTCATAACCGATAAAAATTCGCAGCGGTTGTTCGTAAGTCTGACCTGACATAGATGCTCCTTTAGAAGAGGGCGTCGTAAAGCGCACCGGTCAGCTTGCTTGTGGCGGACGATCCGATGGGGGGAAGGCTAGAAATGAAACTCGAGGCACTGCCTAGCTGCGCCAGAAGTTGATCGGCATTATTAGCCAGAGAAGTGCTGAAGCCAAAAACATCTTGGCTGTCTGAGTAGCCTTTCTCGATGGTGTCATAATCGTTCTCGTAAGTGCCTTGTGTCAGCTGAACAGCATATTGGATGTCATTCTTCATCTGAGTATCCCGTCCAGGCATGCGGCTGAGGCGTGCTACGTAATCGCCCTGCTTCATTTCAAAAGTACCGTTTTCGAGCTTTTGATAGGTGGCGTAGGCATCGTCTGAATCCGGGTCATTATCGGCAATTAGAATGCCGCTGGTCTTGGAGAATATTTGTATGCGAAACTGTTCCTTATCGGTCGGATCGGCGATCAGCAGGCCAAGCTTGGTGAATCCTGTATTGCTGACCTTGAACTTAAAAACATCGACAGAATCTCCGGCGGAAAGTGCGCTAAAGAGATTCAAGCGGCTGTCATTTTTGCGCAGGATCCCGATATCCCGTGCCGTCATATTGTTGTCGATCTTGACGTCGTTGGTCTCTTTTTGAAACTCCTTAACACCACCAGAATTATTGATCTTGGCTTGATCGATCAGATCCTGAACCTGTTGATTGATGGCCTCAAACTCTTCAATAGCGGTGCTCGTCACTGGTTTGGCAGTCGCGGCGGCGATGGCCTGAGCGGTCTGCTGTGTGGCGCTCTGCAAAATAAGATTATTTCGAGCGATAATATCGGCACTCGCTTGCGTGCTGGAGACTGCGCCGATGCCGTTAGCCATGGTTCTGTTTCCCTGCGTTCTTAAGCGTCGCTCGGATCAGGCTGTGAAGTTCATGACTGGCTGGGCATGCTTGCCAGTGACCGGTGCTGGATTGGCGCCGGCCGACGTGGGCGTCTGTACTCCAGCACTCGCCGCTTCCGGTGGTGTCATTGAAAGGCCTTCTGCAATCGAGCGGTTGATGTCAATGATTGGCTGAATCTTGTCAGCGTCGAGATCGGCCAGGCGCTGCATGAGATGGCGATCTATCAGGATAGATAAGGCTAGAACGTTGTCCCGGATATCGCGCGGCAATTGGCAGCTGGGGTCGATCAGCGAAGCCTGGAAAATCGACCACAGACGCTGATTGAGCACGAGCGCTGCACGCAAGGCCTCACCGTTATCGTCAATTATGCGGGCTGCGAGAATCAACCGGCGCGACGCTTCCGCCAGCGCCCATGCCTCAGTGCTGCGAGGGTCCATTGCCTTGGGTTGACTGGCGTAGCCTATCACTGCCTTCATCTTCTTTCCTCCACGGCCTCTTCCTGCTGACATCGACGAGAAGTGCTGACTGCGCGGTCTTCTAGCTTACATCAGAAAAGCTTCGCAGTCGCTTTAAGAGCCGGGTAGTAATCCCCGCAATGCACCAAGCGTGCCACTTCCGTTAT
>CAYOYT010000464.1:0-2443 GCA_964408245.1 uncultured Dongia sp.
GGGCACAATCTCTCTTGACGGCATTCTGCGCCTACCACAGGTAAAATCTTGGTTCCAACCCGATAACGAACCGCCGAAGAATCGCTGGTTCTACCTTGCACCGGCCGAAATGGCGGCGGCGAGCCGACTTCCCTTCCGCACCGATCTCTATCTCGATGCGGTGAAGACGGAGATTCCCGGAAACTATCCGCTGGGGGGACAGACGCGTATCTATCTCAGCAACGATCATTTGCAATACGCCATTACCTGGGGATTGCTTACTATTGCCCTGGTCGTGATCTATGTCATCTCCAGCTATACTGGCGGACCGCGCATGCCACAGCCTCTGCATAACGGCCGTAAAGATTAATCATGAACAATACTTATCAGGTCTTGGAGCAGCGTTTCGCCCGCATGGGCGCCCTCACTGAGGCAGCTGGCATGCTGCATTGGGATATGGCGGCCGTCATGCCGGAAGGTGGCCATGAATCTCGTGCCGAGCAACTGGCGACGCTCAATGTCATCAGCCATGAAATGCTGACGGCGCGTGAGACCGGCGATCTGCTTGCAACGGCGCAAGACGTTGGCCTCGACGATTGGCAGAAGGCAAACTTGCGCGAGATGAAGCGCCTCTATACTCATGCGACGGCGCTGACGCCAGATTTCGTCGAGGCGAGCACCAAGGCCCGCGCCGCCTGCGAAAAAACCTGGCGCGAGGCGCGGCCCAAGGGCGATTTTAAACTGGTTCTGCCTAAACTTCAGACGGTGCTGGATCTCGCCCGTGAATCAGCTGTGGCGAAAGGATCGAAGCTCGGCCTTTCTCCCTATGATGCGCTGATGGACGAGTTCGAGCCAGGTGCTCGCGCCGCCGAGATCACGCCGATTTTCGATAGCTATGCGGCTTTCTTGCCGGAATTTCTGGGACGTGTGCTGGAACATCAGAAACGCCGCCCGGCGATCATCGAGCCGAAAGGCCCTTTCAGCATCGAAACACAGAAGAAACTCGGCGAAAAGCTGATGGCCGTGATCGGCTTCGACTTTAGTCACGGCCGCCTCGATACATCGCTTCATCCCTTCTGCGGTGGCACGCCGGATGATGTGCGCATTACCACACGCTATAATGAGGCACAGTTCGCCGACGCGATGATGGGCGTCGTCCACGAAACCGGTCATGCTATGTATGAGCGCGGCCTGCCAGCGGCCTGGCGACGCCAACCCGTGGGCAATGCCCGCGGCATGGCACTTCATGAAAGCCAGTCGCTGATCATTGAGATGCAGGCGGCGCGCAGCCCAGCCTTTTGCCGCTTCGTCTCGCCATTGCTCAACGCAACCTATCCTGGCAACGAGGCTGCCTTCACGCCGGAGAACCTCGCTCGCTTCTATACCCGGGTCGAACCTAGCTTCATCCGCGTCTCGGCTGACGAGGTGACTTATCCAGCCCATGTCATCCTACGCTACCGGCTGGAACAGGCGCTAATTTCTGGCGATCTGAAGCTCCTCGATCTGCCCGGCGCCTGGAACGAAGGCATGAAACAGCTCCTCGGCCTTACCGTCACCAATGACCGGGAGGGCTGCCTACAGGATATTCACTGGTTTGATGGGGCTTTTGGCTATTTCCCCTGCTACAGCCTGGGCGCCATGATTGCCGCCCAGTTCTTCGCCGCTGCGACCAGGGCCACCCCCAGCATCCCCACCGCCATCGAAAGCGGCGATTTCAGCCCGCTCATCAGCTGGTTGCGAACCCATGTCCATGCCCTGGGCTCGAGCCTCACCTCGCCAGAGATCATCAAGGCCGCCACTGATCGGCCGCTGGATGCAGGGATCTTCCGGCGGCATCTCGAGGAGCGCTACCTCAGACTCACCTAAAATCCGGACGTTTTACCGAGCGGTACACACCGACATCTGGCAGCCATCTTAAAAAGAACTTAATCGCTTCGGTCCCATTCTTGCGTCTTGGCAGCATGATGACGCAGCGGGATGAATGAATAAGATCGGTGGCAGATCCGGACAAACGATCGAGTCGGCGCGACGCCCTTACGTTGCGTTGCTAGCACTCATCAGTACCGCCTTCGCCTATCGCATCGGCTATGATATCGCCAGTTGCTGGCCGGGCTTCGCACCCGTCCTTTGGGGAGCACCAGCCTTCCTTCTTGGTCCATTGCTGCTCTTCGGCAGTCGTGCAGCACCGCTACTGTTGGGTGTCGGCATCGTTGCCCAGTATCTCATTCAAGCTGATCTCGCCATCGCCATCGCTGCCGGTACCGCCAATCTTGGCGGAGCTGTGCTCGTCTCGCTGGCACTGAAGCATTGGGCACCAATCGATCTCAGGTTACGGCGCCAGCGCGATCTATGGCAGCTTCTGCTTTTTGCCGCCTTGGTCGTGCCGCTGGGCATCGTCACGATCACCACCTTCATGCTGCCGCTCTTTAAAATCGACGTCGACCCGGTTGCAGCCTCTCTGCTG
>CAYOYT010000465.1:0-2438 GCA_964408245.1 uncultured Dongia sp.
CCCACTTCTTCACTACCTCGGCCGGCTTGGCGGAAAAGGTCTTCATGACACTTCACTCAAGCGTAATTGCCGTCGAAGGGACCACCCCTTCGCTCTCTCAGCGGGTGATAAAGACTCAGCTTGAGGCTGTCAATTGTTACATGCCGCCAAATGCAAATTCTTACTAGTAAATTCAATAAGTTAATGTGCGGTATCTAAATACCGTAAGATATGTTCATGGAGTTTCAGACATTTTATACCGTCATCTAATTGTGCTCCGAATCAACTGCTTATCGCCAAAACTTTAGAAGGCATCCCCCAGCGGCATCAACCGCAGACCCCTGCGCAGGTGGCGATACGGCAATGTGCGATTGTCGACCGGATTGTCGCCGGCGGCAGCAACCACCAATATTTCTTCAGCAATCGGTTGAAAATCGGCCCTGAAATGCACCGAACTTTTAAGGGCTAAAATTTTCGTTTCTTTCGGCTCAATGCCGACGTGTCGTAGCATCGCTTGGTCGGCCGCCTGTTGCTTGCGGCTGGTCACGACGATACGGGTTCCACCGATGCCAAGCAGTGCCATTGGACCTAACTGCATGTGGTTGCCCCGATAGAAGGGACCTGTAGCCTTAAAGCTCCCATCGCCCAAGGCCAGCACTTTGAAGCGGCCTCGGAACTTCTCGAGGCCTAGGGACCCGCACCAAGCACCAATACCTCTTTCGAAACTGCCATTCAGACCAGTTTCATGCGCGATACGCGCCGTCTCGGGATCGTAGAGATTGGCAAAGACGGCGTCCTCCGCTTTCAAGCTGACGAGCGCCTCAAGCAGATCAACGGAATCCGAATTACCGCCGGCACCGGGATTATCTTGCGTATCCGCTAAGATCACGGGACGCGTCGCTGTGGCGCTCTTGGCCACGGCATAACGCACCGCTTCGTCCTTTTGCCAGATCTTTCCGGCAAATTCTCGTTCGGCGGCATTTACTAAGCTGATCAGCCTGTCGGCTTCGCTTTCAGCCAGCGCGGCATTTTCGGCATAAATCACGACTGCCGGCCCACATTCGGCAATATCCGCTGGCGGAAATCCAAAAGCGAAAGATGCGCTTACCGCCCTACCCGGCCATTCCATTTCGCCCACGACCCGATAGAGCGCGGCGGCGGGATTGATCAGCGTGCATTGCCACGGTAACGGCACCAGAAAATCGGCACGACGCATTGCCTTGGCAAAAGGGCCATGGCGAAGCAATCGATCCATGACTTCTGCCGAACGACCACCTGTCTCTGCTAGATCCACATGTGGATAGGTACGGCAAACAACTAAAACAGAAGCATGTTGCAACATGCGCTGCGTCAGGTTGGCGTGAAGATCGAGACTGACGACGATTGGTAGCTGCGGCCCAACGACGGCGCGAATGCGTTCCAGCAATTCACCCTCGCCGTCTTCGTAGTGCTCCGTCACCATCGCACCATGCAGATCCAGATATAATCCATCAAGCTTTTGCTGCTGACGAAGCATTTCAATAAGATCAGCGGAGATACGCTCGAACGCGTCCCTTTCTACATGTGCGGATGGAGACGCGGAGCACCAGAGCAAAGGGATGAGGTCGTGTCGCTGCAATTTTGCCTGTTCGATAAAGCCAGGGAGTGACAGGTTGATACCCTGGAACGCGTCGAAGATTGCGTCACCTCTGGTCAAACCCGGCCAGCCATCCGCTTGCTCAAAATCTTGGTAACTTGCGCGTACGGGCGCAAATGTATTTGTCTCGTGCTGAAAGCCACCGATTGCAATCCGTGCCATATCTTATCGTCCTGTTGCGATTCTCATCACTGAACTGTTTTGGCACCAAAAGACTTTCGCAAGAAGCTCTCGCAACATCATAAGCGAATAAGACGATTGCTGAACACATTGGGCCGTTCGCCAGCTACTGGAAAGTGCTCCGCCAATATTTTGGACAACGCATTGATCGCGTCTGTCAAACCAGCCTCTACTTGACCAGCGCGAGCACTGGCAGAAAAATTGTCCACTATATTCTGCCATTTTACTTGGTCGACCTTTGAGTCAATGGCTGCGTCAGCAAGAATTTCGACATGGCGTTCAGCGAGGCTGATAAAGAACATCACCGCGTTGCGCTCAGGTGCTTCGGCTAGACCGTGCTCCAAGAATACCGCACGCGCTAATCGCTGCGCATGGCGTTGCCGGATACTCTCCGGAGTCAATCTGTCACCCAAAGGCGTAAATTCAAGCATGAGAAAGAGCCCAAGGAACGTGCCAAGCTCGGTTAGAAACACGTCCAACGTATCGGTCCAGGGGACGAATGCCCATACAACGAGACCAGCGAAAAAAGCGCCAAGTGCTGCCAATGTAACGCCTGTCGCTCGGTATTCGTTCGCGCGGTCGGCAATAACGGCAACCAGCTCAGCGCGCGAATGACGTTCACCCGCCGCGATTGCCGCTTCAA
>CAYOYT010000466.1:0-775 GCA_964408245.1 uncultured Dongia sp.
CATCTGGCATAGTTGTCAATGTTCTTTAAGGCGACGTCATAGTAGCCTAACAAAACTAGGAGTGCGGCGAGTTCATCGTACGCTTTTTTACCAGGAAGCGGAGGGTAAGCCTGATCGTCAAGGTTCAGAAGTTTGTGCATAAATTCATGGCATATAGTCTTTGCCGCGATTGAACGTCCTGGCTCACCGAGTTTCGGGACAAAAGCACTGTCTTTCCAAGTAGACAAAAGCCATTCACAAATATAAATGTTTCCCAAATCTCCGTGAGCTGCCAAATACACCTGATTGCAAACCTTGTCGGTCGTTGGAAGAGATGCACCCTTGTCAATAAAACGGAATATAACTTCATCCCCGGACACGCCTTGTTGAAACCGAGCGACAAGGTAATCTAACACGTTTAGAATCGTCTTAAGGCGGGACGGATCATACGGCCCAAAATACTTACTTGGGCTAGAGTCCGGAGCAAATCCGGGATCAAATTTGGCAGGAAATGATTTTCCCAGATGACCTGAATTCCATATATTCATTTTCAGCCATTCCGCAGGGCAGAAATACAAAGCGCGCATATATGCCCAGGCCCAGATAGCCATCCTGTACGCACGGATGTACGCAATATTTAGCTGGGTCCGGTAGCACGCAGAAAAACCACTAACGGTGGCATCACGAGGATACGCGGGTGAAGGACGTGTATATTTTTTGGAGGCGGATACCGCGTCCCATACACAGCCGGCGCGCTCAACTTTTGGTGACGAACCTATAATCAAGGTGCGCCGCT
>CAYOYT010000466.1:785-2435 GCA_964408245.1 uncultured Dongia sp.
ATCCCGACGATACCATTTGCGCGATCGGCACAGCCGGCGGCGGGGCGGCGCGGGGAATGGTGCGAGTTAGTGGACGCAACGCGGTCGGTGTCGTGGAGCGATTCTTTATTGCGGATGGCCCTGCGCCGCTCGACAGAATTGGCTCCGACGACGTACTCCTGGCATTTCTTAAGCAGATTGCATCGTTCTAGGTGATCGGGTTTTTCGCTGTTCCCGGAATAATCAGATCGAGCAAGCTTGTGTCTTAGAACGGACGACTCTATCGAGCCCACCGATCGAAAATCCACTTCCGTAATCATACGATGCATCATCGCATCGCGAGATGAGTCGATGGATTGCACACTGGACTCGTTTGGCGAGGGGGAGAGTTTGAACGGAGGGAATCGAAATTCAGACATCTTTTACTCGTTTCTTTGGGGGAGGAAGAACTTTCTGGGCATTCATCGCCAATCTTGGCATTTTTGCGGAGTCCGAGGGTCTCGTCAAGGGGCCGACGCCGCTGTGCGCAACACGCGCCGCCTGCTGCCGTTCTATTACCATGTTTCACGCAGGAATGGCACGAGCGCGCAGATGGTTTGCGGCTAGGTCACTTCAAGGGCGCCCGCAAGCACTCAGAGCGGCATTTACCGAGTAACGCGCCGAGCTCGGCCAGAGCACCCCCGCCTTCTGGGCGTATTCTGCGCATGTACAGAGCTCAGCGCTTCTCAAGTCGGCGGCGGTGAGGGCGCCAAGCGCTGTTGAGTCAGGCACGGATTTAGCTGACGCGTTCGCTCGCGGCTGACCGGCGCCCGTAGAGGTGCTGCGGCGAGGACCCGAGTCGAGCTCGAAAAAGAGCGGGTTGCTTGGAAGTTAGGACCACCGAACGCCAAAATTGTGGCTGCAGGAACTCAAATGATCGGTCAAAGGAGATGGTCGACGGCCTCGCTGTCGTGCTTGTGCGAGTATCGATAGAGGACGTGCCGGCCCGGCGCGACCAGCAGTCGGGGAACTTATATTCCTTCATGGTTGTTCTCTCTTGCAGGATGATATTGCACATCGCCAGACTTTTGAGCCCTATGGTGCAGAGCGTACAGAGAGCAAAGTGGCTACTGTGCCGTTGATGAGATGGATTTCTTTACCTGCACCGACGAAGAAGTCGTAATATCCTGGGGCAGATGCCAATTCTTCCGATGCACCATTCACACCGATCTTGATTGCCGCTTCCGATTTGACGACAGCCTCAATTTTAAGAGTGACAATAGCTGAAAAGCGAGTCGTATTAGTGTAAAGGACCATGGCGCGGTACTGATCTTGCTGTGACGCTGGAGTTAGAAGTCTCCGAGAACCAACGCAGCGCTCAATTCGGCAGTGAGCGTAGCTGCGAAGGTTGCCTGAGATGCATTGAGGACAATTCTGAGATAGGCGTCTGGATCTGTGGCTGTGGCCGTGACAAGACTGGGAGCGAAGGTGCTTTGGGTTAGATCGACGCTCAAGAACGCGTTGGGATCGATAAAGTCCTGGGTCGGATCCTCTTCGCTGGGCATGGTACCGTAGACGAGGAATCGGATGGCTTGCTCGTTGGATGGAATTGAAATTGCGTGGACCCGGACCGCGAGACGAACTCGGTAGCATCCGAGTACGAAGAGCGCCGGGCAGATGACGACGGAAAGC
>CAYOYT010000467.1:0-2428 GCA_964408245.1 uncultured Dongia sp.
CTTTTCCAGAATAGATAGGATTTTAGATAAATTGGAATGAGGCGCAATCGGGTTCAAGGGCCAGACTAAGAATTTCGTCACAATATCGTTCAGACTCCTGTGAATTTAGCTAAATTCACCAGATATTTACCATGATCGCGCCGTGCTCCAGCGAAGCGACAAATGACCCGCAAAAATGCCTAAACTTTCAACCTTTAGGACTTTGTTTAGACTATCGCGCTACGGTCGCCAGATGGTACCGAGTGATGGTGATAGAGGAGCACTCGTGACGGCTTTGAGGAGCGAGCAAGGGCTAACTTTCTTGGCGCCGGAAACGGCCCAGACCTTGCCACACCTCGATTCCGTCGAGGGCGCCAACCCCGATTGGTTGCGCTACGCGATCAGCGCTTCTGGCGACATCTTTTATAAATGGGACATCCTCTCTGACCGTCTCTCCTGGGCAGGCGAGATCGAGGACGTGCTAGGCGACGGCGAAAATGCCGTCGCCAGCGGCCATGGCTTTAACAACCGCATTCATCCCGAGGATTTGCCCCGACGCCTCAAGACACTCTCCGATCATTTCAGCCAAGGCGACAATTACGACTGCGAGTACCGGGTGCGGAACGGTCTGGGCGTCGTCATCTGGGTGCATGACCGCGGTCGGGTCGAGATCGATGCGAGCGGCATGCCGGTCGCGATGGCCGGCGTCATGCGCATCATCACCCAGCGCAAGCAAAGTGAAGCGCGCCTAGAACGCATCGCTAATTACGACGAGCTGACCGGCCATTTCAACCGCTCCCGCCTGCGTGACGAGTTGGAGCACGCCCTTTCATCCTCGCGCCGCTTCAGGATCGACGGCGCCTTCCTGGTGATCGGCGTTGACAAACTCGCCATGGTTAATAATGCCTATGGCTACGAAATCGGCGATGCCATCCTGGTGGCAATCGGCCAACGCCTCGACCGAACGTTGCGTACCTCGGACGTTATCGGTCGCCTGGGTGGCGATCGGTTCGGCGTGCTCCTCACCAATTGCCCCGAGGAATGCGTCGTCAATTGCATGGACCGCATCATCCAATCGATGCGCGAACAGGCGATCGAGATCGACAATCAGACAATCCCCATCACCGTGTCGGTCGGTTGTGTGCTGTTCCCGGGCCTCGTCAACACCGCCTATGAGGTCATGACCAAGGCCGAATCAGCCCTTATTTACGCCAAGAAGGCCGGGCGTTGTTGCTACAACATCTATCGCCCCTCGGAACAGCAGACGCTGCTCCACCGCCGTGCCATGGATATTGGGACCCAGGTGCAGCAAGCGATGCGCGACCAACGCCTGATCTTCACCTATCAGCCGATCATTCATGCGCAATCGATGACAGTCTCTAAATACGAATGCCTGCTGCGCATGAAGGACCAGAGAGGCGAGATCCTGCCCGCCGGTGCCTTTATTCCCGTGGTTGAGCAACTCGGCATGACACGCCTGCTCGATCGTTACGTGCTCGACATGACGGTCGAGGAATTGCGACGCGATCCGACGGCGGTGCTCTCACTCAATATCTCAGGACTTACCGCGACAGATCAATCTTGGCTGCGCGCGCTTATCGCCGCGGTAAAATCAACCCCAGCCATCGCCTCGCGCCTTATTGTTGAAATCACGGAGACAGCAGCTCTTCATGATATCGAGGAATCGGCGCGCTTCGTGAACGTGGTACGCGATGTCGGTTGCCGCGTCGCCATCGATGATTTCGGTGCTGGCTTCACCAGCTTCCGGCATCTCAAAGCACTGACCGTGGACCTGGTAAAGATCGACGGGTCCTTTGTGCGCAATCTAGCCAACAATGTCGATCAGCAACTTTTCATTCGCAATTTGATGGGCCTTGCCGGGACATTCGGCCTGGAGACCGTGGCGGAGTTCGTCGAAAACGATGCCGATGCTCAGGTTCTCATCACTGCCGGCGTCCATTATCTACAGGGCTATCATTACGGCCGGCCCCAATTCGAGCGGCCCTGGACAGTCGGCCAGCGCATTCTGTCGATCTGATCTCGCAGTTGAGAGAGTGCCAGTAGGACCCACGCTGGTTCCAAGCATAGCCGCATGTGTAGAGCGCGTAGTTGATCCTGCCTCGCCGCTGGTCCATAAGACGGCGTGATGAACGAAGCCGGTACATTGAGCCAGCACAACGTCCAGCTCGCTGAGCTGCCAGCCCTCGTTGTCTATCATGGCGAGGCGGTTTGGCTGGATCACGCGCAGGCAACGCCACAGCGGGTGAGCCATGGCACGGCCGGCCTTTCGGCCAGGGCCCGCGCACCCCTACTGGTCCATGCGCCAGCGATGGCGCGGCGCCTGCGCGGGGACCGTTTCGTCGCTTTTGACCTGCTCGAGCTTTACGCCTTTGTCCGGCCGGCGAGCTTTGCGCTGCCGACGCCGAGGGGAGTGGCCGAGGTGCTGGGC
>CAYOYT010000468.1:0-2419 GCA_964408245.1 uncultured Dongia sp.
ACTTCGGGCTTGGCGTAACTCTTGGCGTCGCCATCGGTCAGTGCCGCGGCAGTACCTGAAGTGGGTTGCTCGTCTTTCTTTTTACCAAACATGGCGGTGCTGGTCCCTAGCCTGAAACATGAGAATTGATCCCCGGGGCTAAAACCCCCGGGATGTGCGCGTATCCCCCCGCGCGCCATCCGGCCGCAGCCGAACAACTACCCTCTGCGCTGACCCAGATTTACCACAGATTCAAACATATGAACCATAAAAGCGATACCGATAATCGGCGCGATAAGATTGACGATCGGGATGGTGGCAAGGAAAGCGATAACCACCCCGGCAAGAACGAAACGTGCTCTATAACGCTGGAACAGCGCTTTGGCCTCCGCGCGGGGCAGACGTCGAAAAGCGGGCATTTCGAAATATTCCCGCCCTAGCAGGTATCCGTTGAGACCCCAGGCTACGATGACATAGACCGGTGGGAAAAAAAGCAGCGGCAGTGTCAGCACATTGGCAATGAGAGCGATGCTGGCGAGCTTAACGCCGTCCAGCAGCGTTTCCGAGATGGATACCTTGTAAGGAAGCGTGGCATTCGGGTAGTGCCGCGCCGCAACCGCGTCTATCACCTGGTCAGCGAAAAAGGCGGCTGTGGTCGCTGTCACGATTGGCAGCGTGAACCAGGCGAGCACGAAAACGGCAAAAAAACCCAGAGCATGGGCGACGTTTGCCCACAAACCAGAAAGATTGGTGAACCAGTCGATCAAGAACCAGCCGCCAACACAAAGACCGGCAAAGACCGCAAAGGCAATGGCGACACTGATGCCGATGACTTTCTGAATGCGCGGATCGGAAAGCTGGCCGAAAGCCAGCGACATGGCTTGGATCAATGAAAATATCCAGTTCTGTCAGAATGTTGCCACTTTTTGGCGGAATACTCTTCAGGTAACAATTGTGGGTTGGATATAGCTGCGGAGTTTCCGGAAAATTAGGTGCCTTCAGGGAAATAGGTAAATGAGCCGTTTGCACAAGGTTTCGAGGTTCCTGTTCACGATGTCGTTCCTTACAACATGCCTGGCCACCAGCGCACTTACCCAAGAACGGCTCTTTGGTTCATGGTGCGACGATACCGGTTATCGTATCGATATCGACCCTCAAGGCATTCGCTTCCGCGACCGGCAGATGAGTGATGATCCCCCGATTGGGACAGATTTCGTCGTGAACGATGGGGTCGCGATCTACCACCAGGATTTCCGCGCCAGCCCGTGGCCGTATATCGGGCTGCTCAACTGCACCTTGCGGCTTCTTGGCGACAACGCCGCCGCCGAGACTTGCTCGGGAAATGGCTACGGCTTCATGCCGTTTTTCGCCCTGAAACGCTGCCCGCAGGATGTTATCAGCTGACAAAGCCGGCGGAAGACGCCTCTCGCTCAGTCGCTTGCCCTCGCACCGTCAATCCCTAATACTCCGGCCCGAAAAACGTGCAAGACAGCGCGGCTTATCATGACCAAGTCTCGCTGGCCAAATTATGTGGGGATGAATGACCGACAAGTTGTTTGACGTCTGCGGTATCGGCAATGCCATTGTCGATGTGCTCGCACATTGCGATATCGAATTCATCGACCGCATGAAGCTCAACAAGGGCACCATGACCCTGATTGATTCCGCACGTGCCGAGGCGCTTTACGCCGCGATGGGTCCGGCGGTCGAAGTGTCCGGTGGTTCCTGCGGTAACACCATCGCTGGTGTGGCGAGCCTAGGCGGGCGTGGCGCCTATATCGGCAAGGTCGGCAACGACCAGCTGGGTGGCATTTTCCGCCACGATATGCGCGCGACCAACGTGCATTTCGAAACGCCCAGCGCCACCAGCACGACGCCCACCGCGCGCAGCATGATCTTCGTCACGCCAGATGCCGAGCGCACGATGAATACCTATCTCGGCGCCTGCGTCGAACTCACCCCCGATGACGTTGACCCCCTGGTGGTAACGCGGTCGAAAGTGACCTATCTCGAAGGCTATCTGTGGGATCCGCCACTTGCCAAACAGGCGTTCCTGAAGGCCGCAAATCTTGCTCACGGCGCAGGGCGCGAAATTTCGCTGTCGCTCTCAGATCCCTTTTGCGTGCAGCGCTATCTCACCGAATTCCAAGATTTGGTGAAGAACCATGTCGACATCCTCTTTGCCAATGAGCATGAGATTACAGCTCTATGGGAGACCGGCGATTTCGCGGCAGCGGTGAAAGCGACGCAGCAACATTGCAGCCTGGCCGCGATCACCCGCAGCGCCAAGGGCTCGATCATTGTCACCGAGAATCAGGTGATCGAGATGGCGGCCTGGCCAGTGCGGCAAGTGGTGGACGTGACGGGGGCCGGCGATCTCTACGCTGCCGGCTTCCTCTACGGCTATACCCAGGGTCGCGACCATGCCGACAGCGCGCGC
>CAYOYT010000469.1:0-2411 GCA_964408245.1 uncultured Dongia sp.
GCTCGAGGAGATTGATGCCTATGCGCGTGCCAAAGACAGCCGCGTGCGGCAGGTCATGTGCTCGATCTCGGGTTCGTGGTCGGCGATCCAGATCATTCGCGGTGACGGCAGCCGCATGGCTGATATCCGACCGCTGGTGCGCCTCAACATTTCGGTAATGGTTGAAGAAAATGGCCGCATGGAAACTGGCTCCTTTGGGTCGGGGGGACGCGTCACCTACGACGGCGTTGTTGATCCGGCGCATTGGCAGAAGGGCGCTGACGAGGCGCTGCGCCAGGCGATTGTCAATCTCTCCTCCATCCCCGCGCCCGCCGGCGAAATGCCCGTGGTTCTCGGGCCGGGCTGGCCAGGTATCCTGCTTCACGAAGCGATCGGACACGGCCTTGAAGGTGATTTCAATCGCAAGAAGACCTCTGCTTTCGCAGGTTTGATGGGCGAGCGAGTCGCGGCAGCCGGTGTCACGGTGGTGGATGACGGCACGCTGACCGATCGTCGCGGCTCACTCACCATCGATGACGAGGGCACGCCGACACAATGCACCACGCTCATCGAGGACGGTATTCTCAAGGGCTACATCCAAGATCGGCAGAATGCGCGCCTTATGGGCATGAAGCCCACTGGAAACGGCCGCCGGCAGAGCTTCGCGCATAACCCGATGCCGCGTATGACCAATACTATCATGCTGGGTGGCCAGCACGATCCAGCCGACGTCTTGGCCAGCGTGAAGAAAGGTCTTTACGCCGTCAATTTCGGTGGTGGCCAAGTTGACATTACCTCAGGCAAGTTCGTCTTCTCTGCCTCGGAAGCCTATCTGATTGAGGACGGTAAGATCGGCCCGGCGGTGAAGGGTGCGACACTCATTGGCAACGGTCCCGACGTTCTGACCAAGGTCGGTATGATCGGCAATGACATGATGCTTGATACGGGAGTCGGTACCTGCGGCAAGGAAGGTCAGGGCGTTCCCGTCGGTGTCGGCCAGCCGACCTTGCGCATTGACGCACTCACCGTCGGCGGTACGGCGGCTTAAGAAAAGATCTTTCTTTGGCAGGAAGAAAGGGTTTGGGCGAGGCGGTTGCCAGCGTTATGTCGCGCTGACAACAAAGATCTGAGAGACTAAGTGATGTTCATTAGGTAATGCTGAAGACGTCAATGGATTCGTCTCTGTATCAACGTCATGAATCGCTCAATTTCGGTATGTTCGTGCCGGAGACGCATTTCGGCGTGTGGTTTCTAAAGACCGAGATTTGGGCTGAGCACGTGCTGTTGCGTGCCCTTAAAGACCTCGATCGTTTGATTCCAAGCAGGCAATCCGCCTATCCCGTCATCGTCGATATCGGCTGCGGCAATGGTCGGTCTTTCCAATTGCTGCATGAGCGATTTGGCTCACAGCACATGATCGGGATCGATGTCAATGCCGATCTGCTGCAGATCGCCGCGCAACGGACCAAGGCGCAAGGATTGCATGTCGAGTTCCAGCAAACGATGTCATCCCACATGATGCTGGCCGATCAATCCGTCGACATGATCTTTTGCCACCAGACCTTCCATCACTTGATGGATCAAGAGGCCGCCTTGGCGGAATTCCGCCGCGTGCTGAAGCCTGGCGGCCTTTTTCTCTTTGCAGAATCGACACGCAAATACATTCACTCGCCGATGATTCGGCTGCTGTTTCGTCACCCGATGGATGTCCAGCGCTCGGCCGGAGAATATCTTGCGATGATCGGTGACGCTGGGTTCCGCGTCGACGACAGCGCGATCTCATTTCCTTATTTATGGTGGAGCCGGAACGATCTTGGGCTGCTGGAGCGTTGGTTCCGAATCGCACCGCCACGCAATCGCGAAGAGACGCTGCTCAACTGCGTTGCTGTCAAAGCCTGATCATTTGAGCAAACTACGTGCTTCCTTTATGTCCGCCTCCGACATCTTCGCCAAGGCAAGTGCGGGATTGCGGACGATGAGATAATCGACGGCCTTGAAGCCGCGGCTGTCGAGCTCGGTCTTGTCAGCACCCATGGCGAGCAGCGCCTTGATTGCGGCTAGCGAGCCGAATTGTGCCGCCTGCATGAGCGGTGTTTCATGACCGTTCGTCGCGGCCATATCCGGCCAGCCGCCACAGATGCTGCCGGCCGACCAGGCAGCCGCAATCTCTTCGCGAGAGCGGGGAAATGTCGCCGCGTTTGGATTGGTGCCATATTCCTTCAGCAGATCGAGAACGTCGACATTGCCGATGGCCGACGCTTCGATAAGCGGCGTTCGCCCCGTGTCGTCGGCAATATTGACTTCATACTCGCGCTGGATGAGCAGGCGCAGGATATCTGGCCGGTTCGCTGCGGCAAGAGCGAGGTCCGCGCGCTGCCCCTCGTAATTGCCGCCTTCGGCCGCTTCTTGAGCTGCCAGCAGCTGCTCAACTT
>CAYOYT010000470.1:0-2406 GCA_964408245.1 uncultured Dongia sp.
GATAAGAACCGATCGGCTTATCCGGCTCACGCAGGCCCGCACGAGCAAGCTTGATCGCGGCGCAGAGGGCTTCGATCGCGGGATCTTGGCCGAAAACCATGGTTCTCAAATCGCGCTCAAGTGATTTCAGCGCCATCTTGTCGTCTTTCGAGACCGACTTTGCTGGAATACGCGCGATAACCGCAACCACCGCTTCAACGTCCTTCACGGTGATGGTTTTCTTGCGCTTCGATTCTGGCAACAGCATCTGAGCCGCTCCAACCTCATCGATAATGTCGATCGCCTTGTCAGGAAGTTTCCGATCACCGATATAACGCGCCGACAGCTCGACCGCAGCTCGGATCGCTTCCGATGTATAGCGGACGTTGTGGTGTTTTTCGTAATAGGGCTTGAGACCACGCAGGATCTTTACAGCATCTTCTTGCGACGGTTCGTTGACGTCGATTTTTTGGAAACGACGGACCAACGCACGATCCTTTTCGAAATGCTGACGATATTCTTTGTAGGTAGTTGAGCCGATGCAGCGCAACGAGCCCGCTTGCAACGCCGGCTTCAACAGGTTCGATGCGTCCATAGAACCGCCTGACGTAGCGCCAGCGCCGATCACCGTGTGGATCTCGTCGATGAAAAGAATTGCACCGTCGAGATTTTCCAACTCCTTCACGACTGCTTTGAGGCGCTCTTCAAAATCGCCGCGATAGCGTGTGCCGGCCAATAACGAGCCCATATCCAGAGAGAAAATCGTGGCATTCTTTAGTACATCCGGCACGTCGCCCTTGACGATGCGACGTGCGAGGCCTTCCGCTATTGCCGTCTTGCCCACACCTGGATCACCGACATAGAGCGGATTATTCTTGGTACGTCGGCACAATACCTGGATGGTACGCGATACTTCGCTGTCACGCCCGATCAACGGATCGATCTTGCCGCCTTCGGCCTTCTGGTTAAGATTGACACAATAGGCTTCAAGTGCCTCGGTACCAGACTTAGCCTGGGATTCGCTCTCTTCTTTTTCCGAAGTGCCGCGCACACGCTTGGGCTCTGCTCGGCCGGTGACTTTAGCTATTCCATGACTGATGTAATTGACAGCGTCGAGGCGCGTCATTTCCTGCTCCTGCAGAAAATAAACGGCATGGCTCTCTCGCTCGGAGAATAGTGCCACCAGAATATTGGCACCAGTCACTTCCTCGCGGCCCGATGATTGTACATGGATCGCCGCCCGCTGCACGACGCGCTGGAAGCCGGCAGTCGGCTTCGCGTCCGTCTGCTGCTTGCTGATGATATTGGCGAGCTGGTTGTCGACATAGTCGATAAGGTCACGCTTCAACCGGTCGACATCGAGATTACAAGCTCGCATCACAGCGACCGCGTCTTGGTCGTCGGTCAAGGCGAGGAGCAGATGCTCCAGTGTCGCGTAATCGTGCTTGCGCTCGCTTGCCAAGGCTAGAGCACGATGCAGAGTCTGTTCAAGATTGGGCGACAGCATGGGGCGGGACTTCCTTCCTTGACTAACTAAGCGCCGTCAAACGGACCCCCATCCGCGTGACATCCGATCTGGTTGCCTTACCGACTTCCCCTATTCGATCTCTCTCGAGGCTTTATTCCTTCTCCATCGTGCATTGCAGCGGATGCTGATGGCGGCGCGCGAAGTCAATTACCTGCGAAACCTTCGTCTCGGCAATTTCATAGGTGTAGATCCCGCACACACCGACACCGCGATGATGCACATTAAGCATGATCTCAGTAGCAGCCTCACGACTCTTGTTAAAAAAATGCTCTAGGACATGCACGACAAATTCCATCGGTGTGTAATCGTCGTTGAGGAGCAGCACTCGGTACATGGACGGCTTCTTGGTCTTAGGCTTCGCCTTGACCACAGTGCCAACACCTGGGCCAACACCTGGCCGGCCCCCACCACCGTGCTGGTCGTTGTCTTCACCCTCTTCACCCGCAGCCAGCAAGGGATTTGTCGCCTTGCACCCCATATCCTCAATTCTCATCAAATCGTTAGACCCAGAAGTAGCTGTCATAGCTGTATCATATTGGATACTAATGCCGAGTTAAAAGGGGCGGCTAGGATATAGAGGGGCTGCAATAATGCCGGGACTAAGTTTCCGATGTTACAGCCCCGATCGCCCAATTCCATCAGCGCGGAGTGTGATCACGAAATCGCCGCTGTAATCCTTATCGCGCCCCTTACCCTGATCATTTTTGTCCATGTAAGTGACAGCGCGAGGTTTGAGATAGGCAATTCCCGACTGATCATGTTTCAGAAGAAAATCCAGAAAAACCGTGCGGGTAAGCGGCAGCGCCCTTGGCTTGTCCGCCCACGCATTGACGAAGAATTTGCCACCTTCGCACCCAGCTGCCAGCCAATAGAAGTCCTGCGAGTGGAGTCGTAATCCC
>CAYOYT010000471.1:0-2404 GCA_964408245.1 uncultured Dongia sp.
GTCTCGCCGTGTCCGGATCGGACTGCTGGCTTTCAGTCAAAACAGCCAAGGGCAGGAAGCTAGATTTTGGCTGGGAGATTGTTGAGACGAGTGGAGCAAAAATCGGCGTCAATACTGGGCACGCCAACAAGATCGTTGCTGAGGCGCTGGCGAGCGGAAAGATCACCGGCTTTTCGACGCCCGGTTACTGGCGCACCGAAGTACCTTTCGGCACCGGCACGCGGTTCGATTTCTGCCATGTTGCTATTGATGGCTCCCTGACCTTCCTGGAAGTGAAAAGTGTAACCCTTTCCCGGTATTCCTGCCTCGCAGAATTTCCCGACGCCCGAACGGAGCGCGGCACCAGGCATTTGCGCGAATTAATGAGGGCAAAGGCCATGGGCCATCGAGCGGTTCTCTTGTTCTTGGCACAACGCGGCGACTGTACGAAAATGCGCATCGCAGCCGATATCGATCCCACCTATGCGGCCACGTTGACGGCTGCACGTGCTGCCGGTGTCGAAATTCTGAGCTATACCTCTCATGTTACGCCGGAGGCTATTTCCCTAACGAACTCAATAACTTTCCAAATCTAAACAAGGGCGATAGATCATACCAGGGTTGCGCCAATGCCCAGCCGGGCGTATTTATCACTAATCCTGTTGATAGAATTTCAGACGAGCGACGCGCGATGCAAAAAAAGGATGTTGAAAGCGATTGGATCGACGATGGCGAGAAGATCAAGCTGCACAAAGCGGCTGACTTTGATGCCATGCGCAAGGCTGGTCGTCTTGCTGCTGAAACTCTCGATTACATTACGCCTCATGTTGTCCCAGGGATGACGACCGAATTGCTCGACAAGCTGTGTCACAACTACATTGTCGATCGGAAGGCGATCCCTGCCCCGCTCAACTATCGAGGCTTTCCGAAATCTATTTGCACCTCGGTCAATCATGTCGTCTGTCATGGCATCCCGGGACCAAAAAAGCTAATCGAGGGTGATGTTATCAATATCGATGTGACAGTAATCCTCGACGGTTGGCATGGCGATACCAGCCGGATGTACAACGTTGGCAAGGTGGGCGTACAGGCACAACGCCTTACCGATGTCACTTACGAGGCCATGATGCGCGGCATCGCGGCTGCTCAGCCCGGCGCTACCTTAGGCGATGTCGGCTATGCGATTCAAAGTTTCGCCGAGAAGCAGCGCTTTTCTGTCGTTCGCGATTTCTGTGGCCATGGCATCGGCAAGGTGTTCCACGATTCTCCCTCGATCCTTCATTTCGGCCGCAAGGGCACGGGGCCTGAGATCAAGCCAGGAATGTTTTTTACTGTTGAGCCGATGATCAATGCTGGCACCTGGCAGGTAAGGATCCTTGACGACGGCTGGACAGCAGTTACCCGCGACAAGAAGCTGTCGGCCCAGTTCGAGCACACGGTCGGCGTTACGGAAGATGGCGTCGAAATCTTCACCGCCTCTCCAGCAGGACTTGACCGACCGCCCTATGCCACCTAAGGCCAATAGCGAAGCAGCCGCAGCTGACAAGCCGCACTATCACGGCCATCGGCAACGCCTGCGCGAGCGTTTTCTTGTGGGCGGCGCCGACGCACTTGCCGATTATGAACTGCTTGAACTATTGCTCTATCTAGCCATTCCGCAACGGGATGTGAAGCCGGTCGCAAAAGATCTGATCCAGCGTTTTGGGAGCTTTGGGGGCGTGATGGCCGCAGCTCCTGCGCAGCTCATGGAAGTTTCGGGTATCAAGGAAAACAGCACCATCGTAATTAAGACCGTGCAGGCGGCGGCATTACTGATGCAACGCCAGATGGTAATCGACAAGCCTGTGCTGAGTTCTTGGAAGGCTGTGCTAGAATACTGCCATTCAGTCATGGCGCACGAGCAGAATGAGCAATTCCGCCTGCTTTTCCTGGACGGCAAGAACGCTCTGATTGCAGACGAAATACAGAGTCGTGGTACTGTCAATCATGCGCCAGTTTACGTCCGCGAGGTCGTGAAACGCACTCTTACGTTAGGTGCCTCGTCTATTATCCTGGCGCATAACCATCCGACTGGTGATCCGACGCCGTCACGCGACGATATCGAGATGACTCACGCGATTCAGCAGGCGCTAGAGCCGGTGGGCGTCCAGGTGCATGATCACATCATCATCGGCCACAAAGGTCACACTTCTCTGCGTTCCATGGGCCATATGGACCCTACGTCGCGTCGCCGCTCCTAACTGCGATCAAGCTTATGAGGCGGTTCAGGTGCCACCTCAAACAAAGATTACTCAGTTAAAGTCGGCGGCCATTGTGCCAACCGATTTATCGCCAGATAGCAGATTTACATACCGTTAGAAAATTTTCAGTTGTTATAAATGTACTGCACTTTCAATTAGTTAAAGGCTAATAGATTGAGAGAGAT
>CAYOYT010000472.1:0-2402 GCA_964408245.1 uncultured Dongia sp.
ACGATAGGCTGCGTCGCTACTGATAGTGCGTAACTCTCGAGATCCACGGACAAAGGGGCCAGGAGCACGTGATCTTTATGAGTCCGTCAAAGACCTTGATATGATTAAGGTAAAAGCACGGAACTTTCATTGAAGCTAGCTTACCCATGCGCGACGTAAGAAGGGCGTGTGAGTACGGAATAGCATCAAAATTATGAGGAATTAGTTTCGCGATGCTAGACAGCCGCATAAATATTGCACGCATTCTGGTCCGCTCGAACGCATTGAAACTCCATTTGGCGACTTGCTTCGAGGTAACTCTACGCCCACTCTTTTTTCTTTTCCAGAGGTGTCACGTTTGAAATCGGCACGATACCGAGAGACGGCATGTTAGCACGCACAGTATCAGCGACGTAGGAGGGGGACAGGTGAGCGTAATGCTTTTCCGTGGTTCTGGTATCCGCATGCCCGAGCTGGACACTTATTACCGCCATTGGCGTGCCTGCCGTAGCAAGCATCGAGCCTTGTGTGTGGTGCAAAATATGGAAGCTGATGGCGGGCACGATTTTAGCACGCATACAAGCATCACGTAGGGGGCGCGACTGATGATTCTTGCCCCCACACCCCCTTGGGCCCGAAGGAATGTGCGCGCCATACCAGGCATTCCGGCGGTTGTCCCGTCGAAGAACTTACGCCCCTCATCTGTCAGGACGACATGGCGTGGCTTTCTGCCCTTAGCCTCGCGAATAAGTACTGTTCCGGCCTTGGCGTCATAGTCACGCGCCGTCAGGATTATTGCTGAACACTCAAAAGCAGAAACGAGTCTGTCAGAGACTCAGCCTGCTGTGAAACTCATCGGGTGACTGTTTGATTCGAGGATGGAGTGGGTTTATTCAATGATGCGATATAAGCTTTTTTATAAGTCCTGTGCCGATCGATGTGAATCTTAGCGACCATGCAGCCCAGTACGCCAGCGATCGCTGCTAACATTAGAAAAGCAATCTCAGATGTTGTTTCCAATTCATCCGACGGTACCATGATGTTGTAAGTCGAAAGAAGTACTAGCAAGACGCTAACAGTACTAGCCGTGATTTTTGAATCGGCACTGCTAACAATCTTAAGGGCCAAGTATACGCCCACATATGACGCCAATCCGGTGCCAACACTTCCTATCATCATTAAAGGCGTCCCAATTAATCCAGCTGAAGCGGCAACAACTAAAATTCCTCCCCACGCAAGAAGAAAAAGGAACTGACCGATCAACATTCCAATAACTGCAAAAATAATGGCTCCCACAGTGCGCATTTAGAATCCTATGAGATCCATATTTTTATATGTTTTAATTTCCATGTCACGAGGCCATATAAGCTACTCAATATTGATCGTCATCATCTGTTTCTCACTTTGACAATTTATATTTTTCAATATTTTGGCCTTTTCAGAGCCCAGCTGCTGGAATGTCTGGTGTTTTCGCCAGATACGTTTCTCTTCGATCCAGCGGAAGAGACCATGTTCATTGAAATTTACCCTAAGCGTTCCTTGATAAAACACGAGAGAGCATTTGGTAAAGTATTCACATTAGCGAGGTAAAGTAAGTTGTTCAGAGACTTTACCGCTTTTTAAGCGGGTGAGTAGATCACTTTGCTCGTAGGGTCTAAGGGCGTAGAGCAGCAATGACCGATGGTTGTCTAAGATGATGGACTGAATGCGGTCATACTTCTCCGGAACGTCAAATAGAGCGTGAAAGCCATCTTTCCCTTATTAAATGAGTACACCTATATGCTCCGCAGATTGATGCCAATCTTTGGCATGCTTGCCGTTCTACTCGTCGTTATGCCGCTGGGGTTGTTTATCTATTACAGAATCTATGAACCCGACAGAGCGGTCTATCAGCTCAGAGGCATTGATGTCTCGCACCATCAGGGTCACATAAATTGGCTCAGCGTTGCCGAGGACGACGTCGCATTTGCGTTCATTAAAGCAACTGAGGGCGGGGATCATACGGATCGAGAATATGGCGCCAACATTCTCGCTGCTGAAAAAGCAGGGATCAAAGCTGGCCCGTACCATTTCTTCACCTTCTGCAGATCCGGGCGAGAACAGGCTCAACACTTTTTGAAGACGATCGCAGGCTATCCCAGCTCGCTATTACCTGCCTTAGATCTGGAATTTGGCGGCAACTGTGCCGCACAACCTTCTCCGGTAAATATAGGAAAGGAAATCGCTGCCCTCGTGGAAGTGGTGGAGGCAAACATCAACCGGCCCGTGCTATTCTACGTTACCCCCGAGTTCTGGGCGGCGTACGGTTCCGTGCTGCCTTCGCGGCCGCTGTGGGTTCGCTCAATCGCGTCGGCGCCCAGCACCGCTCAGTGGTCGTTTTGGCAATATCATAATTGAGGTTAATTTAATGGCGTGGGTGGTCG
>CAYOYT010000473.1:0-2399 GCA_964408245.1 uncultured Dongia sp.
GTGCAGCATTGGCGGCTGGTGCACTTTCGTAGAGGCCGAAGCAGGTTGCACCACTGCCAGAGAGGCGCGAGAGCAGGCAGCCAGGTGTGTCGGCAATCGCCTGCAGCACGTCGGCAACAACCGGCGCCACGATAATCGCGGGATCGGTGAGGTCGTTTCTGCGGCCTTTGAGATAATCGGCAAGATCGTGCGCGGTCTGGGGGGCCTGTCGCCAACGGGCACTGGTCGAGAAAGCGCCGCGCCGCGCCTTGAAGACGGCGGGGGTCGGCGTTTCCACCAACGGATTGACCAGCAGAATATGCGTCTGCGGCAATGTTCCGGCGGATTGGATATTCTCGCCAACACCGCCGACGAACGACGGATTCCCGTCGAGACAGACCGGCACGTCGGCGCCGAGTTTTTCGGCAAGACCGTAGAGCGCGGCACGGTCCGGCTGCACGCGCCAGAGATCGGTCAGCGTCAGCAATGTCGCCGCCGCATCGGCCGAGCCACCGCCGATGCCAGAGGCGAGCGGCAGATTCTTGGTAAGCCGGATGGTGGCACCCTGGCGTATACCGGAAATGTCACGCAAGGCGCGGGCCGCACGCATCACCAGATTACTACCGCCGTTATCGAGCCCTCGGCCAAACGGTCCATCGATGCCAAGCGTGAGATCATCAGCTGCTTCGACACGGATGTCGTCACCGGTTTCAGCAAAGACGATGAGCGAGTCCAGTAGATGATATCCATCGGCGCGCTTGCCGACAACATGCAGATAGAGATTGACCTTCGCGCGCGCGAGCATGTGGCGATCTTCGAGATGATGCGGCGGTGGCGATCAGCCGTCGGAGGGCGTGTCGGTTTCCGGCTTAACCGCGCCGAGGCCGGACTTAATCTTTTCTTGGATGAGGCCAATCTGGTCTTCTTCCGGCTTGAAGGAGAGTGAGCGATGCCATTGGAAACGCGCTTCGGTTTTGCGCCCGACGCGCCAATAGGCATCGCCCAGGTGATCGTTGAGAACCGAATCGGTCGGTTGCAACTCGACAGCACGTTCGAGATAGGTGACGGCCTTATCAAACTGACCAAGCTGGAAGTAAGCCCAGCCGAGGCTGTCGACGATGAAGCCTTCCTCTGGCCGTTGCTCGACGGCGTTGTTGAGCATCTTCAATGCTTCGTCAAGATTCTGGCGCCTTTCAACCCAGCTGTAGGCGAGATAATTCAGCACGTATGGCTGATCCGGCGACAGTACCAGCGCTTTCTTGAAATCAGGCTCTGCCTTGTCCCATTGCTTGTTGCGCTCATGAGCCACGGCGCGCGAATAGAATAATGACCAATCATCGGCCTGGGGATCCTTGATCGTGGCGATAACTTGGTCATAGGCTTCGACTGCTTCGGCAAAGCGCTTCTCGCGACGGAAGATGTCGCCCAATTCGACGACCGCCTCGGTGCGGCCAGGGCGCGCTTTCACCAGCCCCTGAAGCGTTGCAATGGCGCCGTCGGTATCTTCAAGCTTCAGCTGGCAATCGGCGACCGAGATTTCACCGGACCAGCGATAGACCGCATCCTCTGGAATGGTGCGATATATCTTGATCGCATCGGCACAACGCTCGCGCTGCTGCATAATGTTACCGAGTAACATGCGGGCGACATCGAGATCGGGATCAAGTTCCAGCGCCATGCGTACGAAGATTTTCGCCTGGTCGCCGGCATTCTCGGATTGCAGGATGGAACCCAAATCGAAAAAAGCCTCGGCCAGACCCTCGGCCGGGGATTTAACGATCGGCCCTTTCTTGACTGGCTGCTTCAGGCGGTCGCTGAGCGGATCGGCGATCGCACCAGCGATACCCGAACTGGACGAGCGGAAAAGATTGAGAAACGCATCAGCACTGCCCTTATCGCCGGAGCGGTGCAGGAACTCGATATAGAGTTCGATGAAGCGCGCGCTCGCGGCACCGGCATCAGCCGCACCCTTCATGCGCTCGAGCGCTTGTTTGGTACGGCCAAGGTGATCTTCGATCAGCGCCGTATGCATCGTGACCACAACGCCAAGACCGTTGAAATCAGAGAGCGGACTGAGGGCAGCCACCGCGGGATCGAGCTTGCCGTTCTGCCCGAGCTCGATCCAAGCAGCCATAAATGGCTTGGCGAATCGGCCGACACCGTCATCCGAAATGCTGTCGAGAGACGCTCTCGCCCCCTTCCAATCGCCTGCCTTGGCACGATCGACGAGCTCGACATAGCCGATAAGCGGGGTCTTACCCCCGTGCTTCTTAACTTCCGCAGCGAGTTTCACCGCGCCCGAAAAGTCGCCGCTGCTGACCCGCGCGGAGAGCGTGCTGGCAGCGAGAACCTGATCGCCAGGCGCCCCCTCACGCGCCAACTCAAAAAGCTTGGCCTTGAGCTCCGGATCCACCGTCGCG
>CAYOYT010000474.1:0-1254 GCA_964408245.1 uncultured Dongia sp.
GGTCAGCACATGACCGAGTGCCGCGAGGAAATGCGCGCATTCCTCCTCGGTAATGATCAAGGCCGGCTTGATTGTTAGCACATTGTGATGCGGCCCTTCACGGGCGATCAGGATGCCAGCCGCCTTCATCCGCTCGATGACGTCCCAGAGTGTCGCCGCATCTGGCTGCAACGTCTCGCGATCTTTTACAAACTCGGCACCGATGAAGAGACCGAGACCGCGGATATTGCCGATAATCGGATGAGCGTCGGCAAGGGTTCGTAACCCGTCCATCAATTGCGTACCACGAGCGCGGGCATTGGCGATCAGCCGTTCATCGCGGATGGTATCAAGGGCGGAAAGGCCGATCGCTGTCGAAGCCGGATTACCGCCGTAGGTGTCAAAATACGCCATGTTGGAAACGAGAGATGCCGTGATCTCCGGCCGAGTGGCAATGGCAGCCAATGGATGACCAGCACCGGCGGGATTGCCCATGGTGACGATGTCCGGCACCACATTCTGTGCCTCGAAGGCCCACCAATGAGTCCCGATACGGCCGAAACCGACCTGCACTTCGTCGGCGATGCAGAGGCCACCCTCACGCCGTACATGTTTATAAACGGCTTCCAAATAGCCGGTAGGGAAGGGCGCATGTCCGCCGCAGCTCTGGATCGATTCGGCGATGAAGGCCATTGGCTTGCGCCCCAATCCCACCATATCCATGACCAGAGTCGCCACACTCTCAGCATAACCGGGGCCGATATCCACACCACCCACGCGTAAGCGGCCACGATAACTGTCCGGCATCTCAGCGACCCAGACATGGCCGGGCCGCCCTTCGCCGCCGGGTCCGTCGAATTTGGAGGGGCTGATATCGATAAGGCTAGAAAGATGGCCGTGATAAGCGTGATCGATCACCACGACATCGCGCGCCTTGGTAAACGCATGTGCCAGACGCAAGGCAAGATCATTGGCCTCGCTGCCGGAATTCACCAGATAGATAACGGAAAGCTCCGGTGGCAGGATTTTGGCGAGACGCTGGATGTAAGTTATCAGGTGGTCGCACAGATATCGGCCGTCTGAATCGAAGGCCGCCATCTGGCGTTTCGCCGCATCGGCCACGCGCGGCTGATTGTAGCCGATATGGGCGACGCTATTGACCATATCGAGATAGGCCCGACCGGTCTCGTCGTAAAGATAGCAGCCGGCGCCACGCACGATCTTGAGTGGCTCGGTGTGGGTAAGATTGAATTGATCCTGCCGCCCCCGTGGGAG
>CAYOYT010000474.1:1264-2388 GCA_964408245.1 uncultured Dongia sp.
GGTTAAGGTTGGCGGAGGGCG
This sequence comes from uncultured Dongia sp., assembly GCA_964408245.1. Lineage (GTDB taxonomy): Bacteria > Pseudomonadota > Alphaproteobacteria > Dongiales > Dongiaceae > Dongia. Next base: position 1,286 of record CAYOYT010000474.1, read on the forward strand.
AGAAATGATGCTGCCGATCTCGCGGGAGATGCGCATGTTTGCCAGCGACGGGCGCTGCACAATCAGCGCCGATACCGAGAATAATGTTCGGGTTCGGACAGATCTCGCACCACAACGCCCATTGGCTGGCCCAGCTGATGCCAATGATCTCAAGCACGCGCCATCCCATCAAATGGGTCATAAGCTGAAAGTGCAAATGCGGCGGCCAGTCGCCATTCTCGGCTTCGGATCCGAGCAGGCCGATCGCGGCGCCCTGGCCGATCTCCTGACCTAGCAGCAGTGATGCAACGCTTTTGTGTTCAAGATGACCGTAAAAGGTCCAGAATGGAATGCCGTCATCCGTCCGGTGTCGCAAGACCACGATGCCACCGAAACCATGGCGCTCAGTATCGATTCCAAGATCTTCGACAATGCCGGGGAAAGGGCAAAGAACCATCGAGCCGGCAGGCAGAAAAATGTCAATCGCATGATGAATTTTTCGCGGGTTCTCGGGGTGCGGTGCGCTGGGGTGATCGTAGATGCCACGATCCTCGGCATAGCGCCCGATGCCGATAAGAGGTGCCACGCGCGCGAGTTGCGTGCGCCACCAATGCGTCAGGTTCTCATCGCTGTCGCGGCTGGGATGTTCGAGATAACTGGACGTCAGGCTCGCATCGAGAATCGCTACGTGCGCGTGGTCCAGGGTCGGTTGAACGACTGGACCAAAACGGTGGTTGTTGAAGTCGAACCATCGCGCCAGAGGACGGACATTGTCATGGGCTGGCAGGCCGCTTTTGATACGGCGCAGCATCTCGTCGATGAGAGTGACAGTGACTGGTTTCATGGGCGCGCCGGGGCTGGTCGAGGTGAAGCTCTTTTTAGCATCATTGGCGTGCTAGCCCCGAGACAAATCGCGCGTCACCGGGCATGATCGTGGCCATACCCGCCTATGAGAGTAACAAAAATGACAAAGACAGATCGCCCAGATAATGCCATGCAGCTCCACGCGCCGAGCTATATTTTGCCGGTGCAAGATACTGATTTCCTCGCCAATCGTGAGGAGCTACGTGGTCTGCGGTTCGCGCTTGAATATTCCAAGGCCGAGTTGGTGCTGCAGGATTGGG
>CAYOYT010000475.1:0-2385 GCA_964408245.1 uncultured Dongia sp.
AGCTCGGCATGCCCCTCCCGAAAGGCACTGTGCGCGTCTACAAAGCGGATAATGCTGGCAATGGCGTGTTTGTTGGAGAAGATGCCATTGACCATACACCCAAGAACGAGCATGTCGATCTGACTCTCGGGCAAGCTTTCGATATCACCGCCCGCGTTAAGCAGCTCTCTTTCGAAGAGATCGGCGATGAAATCTATGAGAACGAATACGAAATCGAAATTAAGAACGCGAAGAAAGAAAAGGTCACGATTGACTTACGCGAAGGACTTCCGGGCGAATGGAAGATCTTAGAGGAATCCATCGACCATAAAAAGCTCGATGCGACCACTGCCGCATGGCAGGTCGACGTTCCCGCGGAAGGCAGCACCACGCTCACCTATAAAGTTAGGATCGACCCTTGAGGTATCGGTGACTTGAACTGAATGTACCACACGCCTATGGCCAACATTAATTACGGCCCTTAATCAGCGCGGCGATTCCTACCGCAACAACAATTAAGGCGGATAGAGGAATTGTTACGGCACCAAAATATGTTAGCGCGACAATCCATAAGAGACTAGGAACGACATCGACACCTAAAATTCGGCATTCTTCACTGCCAAGTTCGCATATTCCTAGCAACGCAATTAGATAGGCTGTGCCCATCGAAACCAGCGGGCACACAATTGGAACGCTAAACAGACCCAGCGCTAGCCATAAGAACTTTTTTAATCGCGATGTTTTTATGCGCATACGTTACCCAGAACAAACTGGGGCAAGTCGCATTCTGAGATATTAGGGCTCAATAGGCTGCATTGTATAAAGCACATCGCCCATTGTGAAAGTTGCTTGATCTGCCGATATCGCCATATTGAAAATCACCTCAACGTCTGAGGTATCTTTAGATGAGCAATGTAACTTTAGTTCAGCTCTACCGAGATCTATTGTTTTATCCTTAATTGCTTTTTCAAACTCAGCGGTGCTCCCTTTAAACCGATGATGAGCCGGCACCTTTTCGTAGGTCGCATCTTTACAATTCTTGAATATTCCCGGCCCTTGCACTTTCATCGGTTGCCCGTAACCGAAAGTAATTTTCTCGTGCAAAATCTCGTCATTAAAATGAGGCTGGTTCTTAAGCGTATTATCAACTTTCGAAACGGTTTCTTTCTTCATAATCTGCCAAGTTCCTTCGAACTCTCCTGGCCCTGAGATCACCAAGGGCCCGCAAGATGAGACGAATTGCGCCGGAAACATGATAAAAGTAATAAAGAAACTGGCCGCCATAACCATGTAACGTTGCTTCATCTCATCGCTCCTGTGACAGCAAGCAAAACGTCATCCTTTGGGGTGATTCTGCTGAACGGATCTTGTGATCACAAAACAATCGGCGCTATGCGCGTCGTCACAGTCAGCACAAGATCTGTCATGATGCGGAGCAGAAGATATGGGGACAATTGTTCTGCTCTCTGTCGACGCACGGACATCAGGTCGACAACGTCATTTATCGCGAAATAGCCAATAGGTAAGGTCAAGCCTGCCGGGCAGCGAGTCCATGACCTGCCCTTAAGACCATAAAGACGATGTTTCCCGAGTGATCTGATTTACAGACCATTGCCAAAGCCATCAATTCTCCGAAATTTCTGGGTCAGCAGATTACCTCCCACGTGCCAGCCCTTGCAGGATAACATTCCTTCATAGGGAGCTATATCCAAATTTTAAATAAAAGTGCAACCGCAAGCTTTCTCAGCCGTCCTATATGACCAGGAATATAGCGCTATAACTCCGAGGGAAAATAAAAATGAATAAAGTATCAGTCGCTGGTTTTAGTGCACCACTTTTCGCGCTGGCTTTAGCGACCCTTCTTCCATCGCAGGCGCAAGCGCTCTGCACAAATTATGTGCTGGGTGGTAACAATTACGACGATACTAACAATACCGATAGCACGCAGTGCGATGGCTTTATTGCTCCATCGTCTGCAGATAATGTTCGTGGACTTGGTGGCAATGACACTATAGAGATTGGCCAGGCTGGTTTTCAGCCATTTACGGTAAATCAAACTGTCGATGGGGGGATTGGTGACGACCAAATCACTGTCGACTTTGGTAGTGCTGTAAACACTATAATTGGTGGTGACGGCGTCGATACCATAACGATCCAGGATACCAACACTGATGGAACGGCCGTTTTATCTATTACGGGCGGTTTGGGAGGCGATACTATTATCGTTGCTGGTGGAGTAGTTGGAACCATTGATGGCGGTGATGATGATGACACGGTTGAAGTCAATAACAATGGAGGTGGCGGACTGATTTTGGGCAATGTCTTGATGGGGAGCGGTGGCGACCAATTCAATGCTAACGGTGGCTTCATAAACCCTGGTGTATCTATATCTATGGAAGCTGGTAT
>CAYOYT010000476.1:0-2383 GCA_964408245.1 uncultured Dongia sp.
CACATAGGCAGCGCACCAAGGCTTCGGGCCAAGCGCCCGCAGAGTCGTCGCCCAATGGAACGTGCCAGCACCGACTTCCATGTCATAGGGCTGCAACACGACGCAGCCTTTGCTCGCCCAATAGGCTTGCAGTTTCAGGAAGAGCGCCTGAAAACAGGTCTCCGGATTGGATTTCCTGGGCGCAGCACTCGCCTCGGCTGGCATAATCTGACAGTCCCATAAATAGCTTCTTGGTGCGCCGCAACATACAAAGCCAAGCTCCCTTAATCAAGCTGAGCTCTGTTGTGGGCTCGCGATAAAGCCCAAGTGATTCAGCCAAACTTGCGTGACTTAACCGAGGAATATCGGCGGAAATCAGATCAGCGGCTCGCCTGGCCGCAGGAACAGCCGGATTTTGCCTGGAAATAGGCCCCACAGGATTTGCATTGAACCAGCTCTTCGACTGGCTTCTGCGTGTTGCTGCCAGCTTTGTCAGCCCTGCCACCAGCACCGCCACCTTGCTGGGATTTCGCGACTTTTCCACGGCGCATGAAATACCAGACCACCGCGATGATCGCGACGATGATCAGCAATTTAGGCAAAGTGGGAAGACCGAACATGGGTGTGAGGTGTAGGGCGTCGCGGCAGGCTGGTCAAGTTTGGGTTGGTCAAGTTTGGGCTCGAATAGGAATGAGCGCCACGGCATCGCGCAGGATCGCCTCTGTATCTTGAGTAAAGCTGCCATCGGGCTGATGCAAGATCCATGGCGCGCATTGCTGGAAAGCGCCACCCGCCCCTTTGATGCCGGTGAGAATGACCCGTTTTGCCTCAACGCCCGCACGCGGCAGGAGTTTGACGAGGCACAGCTCACCGAGGCCCTGCGCCATCGCTGCGCGAAGCTCACCTTCACGATCGGCACGGTGGATGAAGGTAACACGACCGCCAGCGCGCACGGCATCTATGGCGCGTGCGACCCAGTGGATGAGCTTTGCTTCACCTTCGACATTGGCGAGCGCCTTCACGGGGTTGGGCGAGATAGAGGCCTTCTCGCGCGCCAGATAAGGCGGGTTCGCAAATACATGATCGAAGCCTGTATCGTGGAAACCGAGCAGATCGCCGCATTGAAAAGCGGCCCGGTCGCTCAAGGCATTGGCCGCAGCATTGCGAATCGCCAGCGCAACCAGTGCCGGCTGCAGATCGAGCCCCGTCACCGTAACCCCTGGCACGCGCGCGGCAAGGCATAGGCCCGCTGTGCCAACACCACAGCCGAGATCGAGCACGCGATCGCCCGTCTTCGCCGGCACAGCCGCCGCCAGTAAGATGGGATCAATTGCTACTCGATAACCGTCAGCCGGCTGCATCAGATGAAGCCGGTTACCGAGCAAACCATCGCTGCTGGTCTCCATCAAGACTGTCCGTCCGGCAACTCGCCGGCTTCGATCAAGACGCTTCTGGCATGGTCGTAATCGTGCGCCGCCACGGCGAGACGCTGTGGCAAAATGTCGAGGCTTCCCTGCATGATGCTGGAATGCGTATCGAGGATAAGGCAATCGATGCCCGCATCGGCCAGCAGAGCCGTGAGGAAAGACAGCTTAACCGGATCCTGTGACCGCAACAATTCGCGCAAAACCCTCTCCTCTTTCCCGTTCCCGCGCCGATCCTATTCCCGCGCCGATATGTCGCGGCCCGCCTCCCAGCTTAACTTGACCGAAGCCGGAGAGCGGCTATGCTCTCGCGAGATAAGGTTTTTCTCAAGATTTTAGTAGGAATCCCCCGCGTGGCCGTCATCGTCAACCTTGAAACCGGGCGCAAGGAAGCCAAGCCGGATGCGTTGGACCGTTTGACCGATTTGGTCGGCGCCGACCTCGGCCGTGTCAATCAGCTCATTTTGCAGAACATGCAAAGCGATGTGCAGCTGATCCCACAGCTCGCCGGCCACATTATCGCCGCTGGTGGCAAACGTTTGCGCCCGCTCCTTACCCTCGCCTCCGCACAGATGTGCGGCTATCGCGGCGAGCGCGCGGCGAGCCTTGCCGCCTGTGTCGAGTTCATCCACACCGCGACATTGCTTCATGACGACGTGGTCGATGAAAGCGCTTTGCGCCGCGGCGAAGCCTCAGCCAACGCAGTTTGGGGCAACAAAGCTTCCGTTCTGGTCGGCGATTTTCTGTTCAGCCGCGCCTTTCAGTTGATGGTGGCAGATGGCTCATTGCGCGTGCTTGATATTCTCTCCACCGCCTCGGCCGTCATCGCCGAAGGTGAAGTGCTACAGCTGATGACCAGCAACGATACCGCAACGACCGAGCAGGCTTATCTCGAAGTCGTCAAGGGCAAGACAGCAGCCCTTTTCGCCGCCGCCTGTGAAGTGGGCGCGGTCGTCGCCGGTCGACCCAAGGTCGAGGAG
>CAYOYT010000477.1:0-2374 GCA_964408245.1 uncultured Dongia sp.
CTACACCGCCGGCAACGCTGACGACGGACAAAAGAATAGATAGTATTTCTCCATCATTGGCACAAATCTATCATAAAACATCGTAGCACACTCCATCGATCTGAAGAAGAGGGCTGCGGTCGATTTCGACCCCTTGCGCGCAAAATTGCGAGCATAGACTGTCATCAAGTTGGCATGCTTCTTGGCGGTTTGGTTGAGCAGCGTGCCGAAAAGATGCTCGAGGTGCCACATGCCGCTATCGATAGCGTTGCGAGTCCACCCGAGATCCACTTCCTCGACCGTGGCACCAAGACCCCTGAAGACGCGCAGCGCCTTCTGGGTATTCGCGATCACTTCCTGGTCGACATCATAGATACCAAGATCAAGCGAATAAGCGATCTTCCAGCCCTTGATCGGCTTGTATTCCATGGGCAGGCGCAGCTTGGGGCGCAGCGAAGCGATGTCCGTTGAGCTCGGTCCACTGATCACATTCTGCAAGAGGATCGCGTCGGCGATGGTTCGCGCCATCGGTCCAGTATGGCAATAGGGATCGAGATTGAAGGGTGCATCATCTGGGTTGCGGCCGTAGGGTGGCTTATAACCGACGACGCCGCAGGCCGCAGCGGGAATGCGGATCGAGCCACCAATATCTGAGCCCATTGCCAGCAGCGATGTGCCGGCGGCGAGCGAGGCACCGGAACCGCCCGATGAACCGCCCGGTGTGAATTTGCGATTCCAGGGATTACGCGTCACGCCCCAGAGTCTGCTATGCGTATAAGAGGCGCAGGAGAACTCCGGTGTTGCCGTGCGGGCATGAACAATACCACCTGCCTTCAGAATGCGCTCGTTATTGGCCGACGTTTTGTCGGGTACGAAATCTTTCGTCGTCAGCGAGCCGTAGGAAGTGGGCTTGCCGGCGATCCAGCTTTCATCCTTGATGGCCACGGGCAGGCCTTCCAAAGCACCGACCTTGCCGTCGCGCTTCATGAACTTTGCTTCAGCGGCCTTCGCGAGGTCCATTGCCTCGTCATAATGCTTGAAAGTAAAGGCATTGATCTTCTTCTCGACCGTTTCAGCACGCTCGATCACCGCTGACATTAGCTCGACCGGAGACAGCTTGTGTTGACGAAAGAGCCTCGCGGCTTCCATGGCGCTGATATAGATAAGATCTTCATTCTTCATGATATTCCATCTTGTTTCCGCGCGGCACCATCAAATATTGACTGCGCGCTTGAGCGCGTTCACAGCCGCCAGCGTTTCGCGAAGCAACCTATTGTTCCTGAAATCCGGCCAAGAAGACAGCTTCACCGCCGTGAAACTATAAGCGGGATCGGAATAAATCAGCTGACCGAAGACCCCCCGGCACATCAACACCGGCCGGCGATGATCTTCCAGCCAGAATTGATGACGATAAGCACCCTCCGGTGTGGCGATTCGGTAGTCACCGGTGAATTTGTCATGATCCCCCTGGCGGCTGGCCAAAACCCATTCTGCCGGCACGATCTGCCGATTATTGAAATGACCGTCCCGCGTGAGCATTTCACCAAAGCGCGCGTAATCTCGAAGCGTCGCATTGAAGCCGCCATCCGCCAGCGCATAGCCGGCGGCGTCGACCGTATAATTGGCACTTTCTTCAGCACCCAGCGGCTGCCACAGATCGTGGCTGATGATGTCAGGCAAACGCCGACCAGAGATACGCTCAAGGGCGAAGGCCAGTACATCGGTTTCGATCGAGCGATAAGAGAATCTCTCGCCGTGATCGTAAGCGTTCTTCTTCAGGCTGAGAACCACATCCCAGCAAGTTTCCGGCCATTCGCGACCGTCATTGGGCCGTGGCCGCCATTGGCTGGCGACGTCAATCATGGCGATATCAGAGAAAGGATCCGTGTAGGTTTCATCGAATGCGACGCCGGATTGCATGTCGAGGATCTGCTGGACGGTGGCGCCGGCATAGGCAGTCGCAGTCAGTTCCGACAGGTAGCGCGTGATCGGCTCATCAACGTCGATCCAACCGCGCTCCCGATAAATGCCAACCAGGGCACCGATCAACGATTTCCCCACCGATTGGGAGAGATGTAGCGTCCGCTCCGTCATACCATTCAAGTAGCGCTCGAATACAATGGCACCCTTGTGTAGCACGATGAAGCCATCGGTAAAGGTCTCGTCAAGAAACTGCTCGATCGATTTCTCGCCGTTCTCACCTTCATAGCGAATGGCACCGAGTTGACGTGGGATTCGCGCAAAGACGCTGGGTGGCTCGCGGCCCCGCCAGACCTCGACGGTCGGCACGATCTCGCGCACATGCTGAAACGACCAGCGGTTCCAGGGCGCGCGATCCCAGCCCTCACGCGGCGGATAAGTCAGATGGTTGCGATCAAGCATTGATCAGAGATCC
>CAYOYT010000478.1:0-2358 GCA_964408245.1 uncultured Dongia sp.
ATATGCAGGAAGTTTTTGCCACCAATAAGCAATGGGGCGTTGTTAGCATTTATGACATTGTGCCAGCGATTTCCAGGCTGGCGCGGGCTAAGCCGCAGAATACGTTGTGGACTCGCTTCATCTCGGCCCATTCGGCGGAAGAGGCGAAAGGATCCTGGGCGGCGCTCTATCGTCTGTGGCCGCAAGCCACCCTCGCTGCTGGTGCGCAGATGGATATCCTGTCTAATTTGTTGCCTCTGGTCGATCCGGCCTTTGTCTTCGACAAGTCAACCTATTCCTCGTTTGGCAATCCACGACTGATCGCTGAGTTGAAGCACCGCCAAGCCGACACGCTGATTCTTTCCGGTGTCGAGACGGATGTCTGCGTGTTGGCAACCTTGATGGACGCTGTCGATCTTGGTTACTTCGTGATCTTACCGATCGACGCGCTCGCCAGTAGCGATGGTGAAAGCCACCGCCAGATTCTCGACATCATCCCGCGGCGTCTCAAAAGCCAAGTCTTCCGCGCCACCGTTGACGAAATTCTGGAGCAGTGGTCGTGAAATCGCGCTATCCCAATCTTTCGCCGCACCGGCACTGGAATACATGGAAAGCCGAGTATCCCGCGCAGATTATGCACCTACCTTTAGGCCTAACTATCAGCGTCTGTGCCTATTCCGGTGCCAAGAATAGCTTCACCGATTTTCCGGCCAATGCCGGCGGTATCACCTATGGACCACGCGATGTGGATGCTCGGCAGATCACCTTTGAAGCCCAACATGGCGGCACCGCTTTTAGCTGGCAGTGGGACCAACCCGAGGGGCTGGCCTTGCGCGGTTGTTGGCGCAACACGGCGAGTGCCGAATGGGGTTTGCGCTTCTGGCTGCAACCCGTCTTCGACGTGGAAGGGCGCTCAGATATCGACTGGCAATATGAGGAGCTGAGCGGCGTGCTCTCAGGCGAGGTCGACGGGACCCATGTCGCGGTTGTGGCAGATGAGAAACCGCTGATGGTGACTTTTCACACGGATCGCGGGCAGCTCGCTGAGGAATATCATATCAAAGGCTATTTCTATCTAGCGTCGCGCGGTACCCGTGGGCATGTGCCCGCGTTACGCTACAATTTTGATGAAACACCAGTTATGCGTTTTGCAATCGGCCTTGGTGCTAGCCCGACCGAGGCGCTCTTACAAGCGAAGGCGACACTGGCAGCGCCTGCGCCCGATGTCTTGCCGCAATGCCAATCGGGCCGCGATGCCGGCAGCTTGGACGCCATCCGCGATATCGTCGGCTGGAACTCGGTGCATGATTTCATCAATGATTGGCCCTATATGACGCTAAGTCGCGCGTGGGTCGCGCAGAAATTCGGCGGCTTCGGCCTCTGGCTCGACGATATCTGTTATCACGCTCTTGGTACGGCACTGTTCAACACCGAAATGGCAAAAGAAAGCGTCAAGGCCGTGCTGGCCACCGAGACACCCGAAGGTAATCTTGCCTGCCTCATCACTGGCAATGATGCCTGGATTGACCGCTCGCAATTGCCGATCTGCTCCTTTGTCATTTGGAAGATCTGGCAGCATATCGGTGATGACAGCCTAGTCGAGCCCAGCTTTCGGCGCCTCCTCAAGAATCACGATTGGTGGTATAAGCGCCGCTCAGGCGCGCCGAAATCATCGCCTGTTCACGGACTGATGGGCTGGGGCACATCGGCAGGTATCGGTAGTGGCCTTTACAAGGGGACGAAGCTCGGAGCCAAAAACGAATCCACCATGGATAATTCACCGCTCCATGACGAGACGGTATTCGACCCTGCCACGGGCTGTCTCGATGCCGTCGACGTGGCGTTAAATTCGGCGCTGGTCCTAGATGCCGAGATCCTCGCGCTCTTTGCCGAAAAGCTGGGCGAAACCGCGATTGCCGGGCGTTTGCGCAATCGCGCGGTCGAGCTACGCCAGCGCATCCACGATGACCTCTGGGATGAGACGCGCAACATCTTTGCCAACCGCCGTTGGTCCGGCGCTTTCGTGAAGCCGCTGGCGCCCACCAGTTTCTATCCCATGCTGGCCGATGCGGCCGACAAGCCCCAACAGCGCGGCCTGCTCGCGGCGCTGAACGATCCGAAGAAGTTCGCCGCTAAATGGCGCTTGCCCTCGGTCACACGTGATGATCCAGCTTATCACGATAATGTCTATTGGCGCGGCCGCGTCTGGCCGCCGCTCAATTATCTGACCTATCAGGCTTTGAAGCGGGCTGGCTTATCAGACGAGGCGGGCTCTCTCGCGACCGATAGCGCCGCGCTGTTCGGTGCTGCCTGGGCAAAACGCCAATGCCCGGAAAATTTCAACGCCGATACCGGCCTTGCCGACGATCAGCCAGATAC
>CAYOYT010000479.1:0-2356 GCA_964408245.1 uncultured Dongia sp.
CAAGCTCGATCGAGCGCTGGCGGCCCGACAGATGCCGTTCAGCTTGTTCAAGCGACATAATAGCCCAGCGCAAGGCGGCCATTTGCTCCCAGAAGTGGACCTTGCCATCGTCAACCGCTTGGCCGCTTCCCGCTTCGTAGCTGGCGTAAAAAGCAGCGCGTTCGCCAATGCCGCCCGCCTCGGCGTCATACATGCCAAAGCGCCAACAACGGGCACAGAACCAGCCGAGATCTTCATAGGGATCGGACCAGCCCGCGAATTCAAAATCGAGCACACCACTGAGCTTGGTATTGTCGACGAGGTAATTGCCAGTACGGAAATCGCGATGGCAGAGACGGATAACTTCGGCATCGCGAGCATAGGCCGGCGCCTCGTCCTCCAGCCGGTTGACTGCCCATTCGAGTACTGGCTGTACCTCCGGCAAGGCATCGAGACGCGCGCGAAAATCTGCCATGCGAGCGCCGACAAGATCGGCCGAAGGTGGCGGCAGAAAGGAAAGCTCGACCGGTGCGGCCGCGGGTGTCACACAATGCAGCTTGGCAAGCTCTCCGCCCAGCTCGTGTGCCAGAGCATTGCCTTGATCCTCTTCCAACCCGCGCACGAGCTTCCTAGGATCAGCGGAACCCGGCAAACGCTGCGTTACGTGAAAAGGTTGGCCAATTACCGACCCGGTCGGTTCCAGCCACAAGGGCTGCGGCGCCTTCATGCCGATAGCACATGCCGCCTTAAGCAACGCAAATTCCTGTGCCTTGCCCCAGCTTTCGCCGATGCCGGTTGGAGCATCAGCCTGAAGAACGGCTTCAATCGTTTTGCCGTCGATGTCGATGTCTACGGCCCAGTTTTCTTGAATGGCACCGCCGCCGAGCCTGCCGATGAGCTTGACACCGATCTTGGCAGCGCTCGTTGCCTGCTGCAGAAATTCTTCAAGAGCTGTGACCTTATTGGCGAGCACGACCTTCAATCCCACTTCCAAAAATCGGCGCTCTTGTTGAGAAACACGTCAATCCGGCGAATATAATCGGCAGCGCGCGGGCTGATGGAAAATTCCATGAGCGGTACTTTCTAGAGACTAGAGTTGAGGTGGCCGCCATCGACTGTCAGGACCGCGCCAGTCATGTAGCGCGAAGCGTCGGCAGCCAGCAATAAAAGCGGACCGTCGAGATCCTGCGGCGTACCAAGGCGGCGCTGGGGAATGCGCTTTATCACCGCCGCACCAGCTTCGGTATTGAAGAAGTCATCATTGAGCGTGGTGCGGATATAGCCTGGCGCCAAGGCGTTGACGCGAATGTTATGACGCGCCCATTCTAGCGATAGCGCCTTGGTCATCTGGATCATGCCTGCCTTCGAAACGGCATAAGGCAAGGTTTGGTTCGCCACGCGCTGGCCAAGGATCGACGCGATGTTGATGATATTGCCAGGTCGTTTGCCAGCAACCCAGCGCCGCGCCGCCTCTTGCGCAGCAAGCCAAGCGCCTTTGAGGTTGGTATCGATTACATGATCCCAATCGCCGTCCGGCAGTTCGAGCGACGGTATCGTGAGCGAGACGCCGGCATTGTTGACGAGGAGCGAGATCGGACCGAGCTCGTTCTCAGCGGCGGCGAAGGCCGCGTTGAGGCCCTTTGCCAGAGTGATGTCGCCGGTAACCGATGCCGCCTTGAATCCACGGGTGCGCAGCTTCTCGGCCTCGGCGGCGACGATATCACCGCGCCGCGCCATGAGAACCACCGCTGCTCCGGCTTGCGCCAACACGCCGGCAAAATGCCGCCCGAGATCGCCGGACGCACCGGTTATAAGGGCCACCTGCCCTGAAAGATCGAAAACCGCCATCTTTGCTCCTGATTTTTTATCGTCAATTAAGGCAGCACTATGCCCAAGGATAGCGAACAGTGGAAAGTCTTTGGGGGGGAAACTCTTTGGCGAAAGTTGGGCCGCAAAAAATGAAACCCGCCGTGGCCGTGGCCCGACGGGTTTCGCTTTTGTCATGTCGCGGGGATCAGGGGCTATCTTTCGCCTCGGTATCCCCGGATCTCACATCAGAGTTTTCAATCTGCTGTCTTAGCCAGATTGTCGGATCTAATCGCCGGTGGAGTCATGTTTCTTACGCACCCTCCTTGACTAGTGGTTGCCAGGATCATCTTCCGCAGAACCAGCTTTAACCCACAACATGCAAGGCTGAGGGTAGCGGCGCTGGAAGATCCAAAAATTACGAGGACTATCCTTGCACAAACTGGAACGAGAGTCAAGAATTACGCAATAAATATGCACATATTGAGCAATATTTATTCCAAATGTTACTTAACTTTTCCCGCTTCGATGCTTTTTCGGATGATATCCAAATCTTATTCTGTATCTGACG
>CAYOYT010000480.1:0-2354 GCA_964408245.1 uncultured Dongia sp.
GTCGCATGGTGCTTCTTGATCGCGTCACCGGCTATACCGATACCGTCGTTGTGGCTGAGCTATGTGTTAGGCGGGAAAATCCGTTTTTTGAGCCAGAGCATGGTATTGCCGCTCATATTGCCATCGAATGGATGGCCCAGGCATGTGGCGCCTTCGTCGGATTAGATGCGCTGCGTCAGAAGCGCCCTGTCCGCATTGGATTTTTGCTTGGAACACGCAATTTCATGGCTGAACGGACCTGGTTCCTGGAAGGGGAGCAACTGACCGTTCGAGCACAGCTTGTATTCCGGGATAGCGAAACCGGTGTGTTCGATTGTACTTTACGCGACACCGCGTTGACGGCCCGTGCGCAGCTAACCCTGCATCAGCCCGAGGATCTCGCGGCTGTGCTGATCAGCCAAGGTATTGATGTGAAAAAGCTAAGTCTCAGATGACAAGAACCATTCTGATAACAGGTGCGAGCAAAGGTATCGGCCGGGCAATAGCTGAAAAGCTCAGTGCTGATGGATTCAACTTGGCGCTGCACTATGGCCGTGACCGCGCCGGTGCCGAAACGACCTTGACGGCGGTCAGCGGTCGCGGGCGGTTACTGACTTTTGACCTCAAGGATCGCGGCCGGGCCCGCGCTGTTCTCGAGGCCGATATTGCGGAGCACGGCGCTTATTGGGGGATTGTTCTAAATGCCGGCATCGCACGCGATGCGGCCTTTCCTGCCATGACGGATGAAGAATGGGATGACGTGCTGGAGACAGATCTGGGTGGCTTCTACAATGTTGTACGCCCAACCGTCATGCCAATGGTGAGCACTCGTCAGGGCGGCAGGATTGTCACCATCGCTTCTGTCTCCGGCATCGCCGGGAATCGAGGACAAGTCAACTACAGTGCTGCCAAAGCAGGTATTATCGGCGCCACCAAGGCGCTGGCGATTGAGCTCGCCAAGCGGAATATTACTGTGAACTGCGTGGCGCCAGGGATCATCGAAACGCAGATGGTCGAGAATATTCCAATGGAGGAGATTCTAAAGATGGTGCCCATGCGCCGCGCTGGCCGGCCGGCGGAAGTCGCTGCGGCGGTTTCCTATCTATGTTCAGATGGAGCCGCTTATGTCACGCGCCAAGTCTTGTCGGTGAACGGGGGCATGATCTAGTGCGCCGCGTCGTTGTCACGGGAATGGGTGGCATCACCGCACTCGGCAATAGCTGGACAGAAATCCGCAAGCATATGGAGCGTCGCGAAACGGCTGTGCGGCACATGGCGGAATGGGATCGATTTGTCGGCATCAGTACGCGTCTTGCGGCGCCAGTGATCGGTTTTTCCGTTGACGATCTTTATCCGCGCAAAAAGATCCGGACCATGGGGCCAGTCGCGAAGATGGCGGTCCGTGCTACGGAGATGGCGCTAGAAGATGCTGGGTTGCATGACGACCCGATTATTACCTCCGGCCGTACCGGAATCGCCTATGGTTCTTCTTTCGGCAGCCCCGCGCCCGTGATGGCTTTTGCCGAGCTGATGAAAGACGGTCAGTCGAAAACGCTGAATGCAACCAGCTACATACAGATGATGAGTCACACGGCGGCGGTCAATATCGGGCTTTTCTTCGGTATCACCGGACGAGTTATTCCGACATCGAGCGCCTGTACTTCGGGAAGCCAGGGTATCGGTTACGGCTACGAAGCGATTCGTTGGGGCAAGGCCGATGTGATGGTCGCCGGCGGCGCAGATGAGCTCGATGTTACGGAATCAGCAGTCTTCGATACGCTCTACGCGACAAGTACCCTTAATGATCGACCCGAAGCGACACCGCGACCTTACGATATCGATCGTGACGGTCTGGTCATCGGCGAAGGTGCGACCTCGCTCATTCTGGAGGAGCGAGACCGTGCTTTGGCAAGAGGTGCGCGCATTCATGCTGAGATTGTCGGATTTGCCTGTAATTCTGACGGCAATCATGTGACCCAGCCGCAAGCAGCGACAATGCAAGTCGCTTTGGCGGAGGCGCTAGCCGATGCAAGCTTGCCGGCAAGCGAGATCGGATTTGTAAGCGGCCATGGAACGGCGACGGAATGGGGCGATATCGCCGAGACCGTGGCCACCCAAAATGCGCTGGGGAAAGCTGCACCGATCCACTCATTAAAATCTTACTTCGGTCACAGTCTGGGGGCCTGCGGTGCGATGGAAGCCTGGCTCGGTATTGAAATGATGCGCGATCAATGGTTCGCTCCTACTGCCAACCTCGACAATGTCGATCCGCGCTGCGCCGAGCTCGACTACATCAGAGAAGCGCCACGCCAGCTGGACATCAGCTATCTTATGTCCAACACATTCGCTTTTGGCGGGATCAACACCACACTAAT
>CAYOYT010000481.1:0-2344 GCA_964408245.1 uncultured Dongia sp.
GGTATTGCTCGCCGATGCCCTCGGTCGCATCGCCGATATTTCAAAGTCATAATCTGCGCTGGTGTATCCAAATTGGCAGGCGCAATTACGTTTTTTGGCAGCGACTATGGGATTAAGCCTTATTCTACGGTAACAGTCATGGCAAATGTGGGCGTTACCCAGAAACTGGGCATGGACTGAAAGGGACTGATTTGAGTCAATCATTCATCTCCTCTATGTGTCGAGGAATAACCCTTGCTCTAATGGTTACATGTTGTGTGCCGCCTGAAGGAGCATTCTCTAGGGCTGACACTGCAGATAGCGCTCTAATGCAACAACTGGCCAGTGCATTTGAAAGAAAGGATACCGCGGTAATTGAGAATTTGATCAGCGATCCTTGGAGCGGTCTAAGGTTCTGCTCCAATTGGAGTAACGATATGTGGCAAGCAGCCTCAAATGCACTCCGTGATGCCAAACGGAAATCGAGAACGAAGCAAAAAGTAGTTTATGAAGTGATAATTCATTGGCCAAATTCCAAATCGGAGGAACCGCGGCACGTGCTGTTAAACAATGCGAACAACGAATGGAAATTGGATTTTAACTCATTTTTGGGGCCATTTCCTCACGGGTCGTAAAAATACGGCCTTCACCGTAAGGTTACGTTTCAACTCACCTAGGGGCAAATTGCTGCCACCAGAATGAGGCCATTTATGCTTAGCTATTTTTACTTTGGTACGAGCGATCTTCAGCGTGCCATAACATTCTATAATTCGACACTAGCACCGCTCGGTATGAAACGATGTCCTACCGGAGATCCTGACTGGGACCGCGTCTCTGCGGGCTGGGGGACCTATGAGGACGGAGGCTTACACGAGCTGGCGTTCTGGATTGGGTTGCCATTCAATCAGGAACAAGCGACATCGGGAAATGGCAGTATGGTCGCCTTCAGAGCACGCTCCTGGGCAGAGGTTGATGATTTTCATGCAAATGCTATCGCTTATGGTGGCAGTTGCGAGGGCGCTCCGGGTCTCAGATTGCATTATGCGCCAGACTTTTATGCCGCTTACGCACGCGATCCAGACGGTAACAAGCTTGTGGCTCTTTGTCGTGGCTTCACCGAACGACGTTGAGTAGCCACACGCGATTCCTTCAGTACTGGTAATCGGCTGGTAGCGGGTGCGGCTAAACGGTGCTGTCGGAGCGTTACCTCTATCGTCGGATTCCACTGCGCGGTATGACATCGAGGTGAGCCGGCGGAAGTCGTTGAAAATCAGATAGTTACGGGCGTATTCCTTAATGTTGGCGGCGCTTAGTCCACCCAGTTTAAGGGTGGTATGGCTACGCTGTTCCGGCTATAGGAACGCCATGTCCGAATTGCTCATCATCATGGCCGGCATTCCCGCCGGTATCTGGCTCTACCTGCTGGTCTTTCGCGGTGCCTTCTGGCGGGAGCGGCCGGAGGTGGGCATTGTTGTCGCATCCGAAAATTTGTCTCTCCCGGAAGTCGCGGCCATCGTGCCCGCGCGCAATGAGGGAGGCGTGGTTGGACAGGTCGTGACGGCGCTCCTTCGCCAGGATTATCTCGGCAAACTCACTATCATTCTGGTTGACGACAATAGTGAAGATGGGACCGCTGCGGAGGCTGTCGAGGCAGCAAAGGTCGCTACGGCAGCTGGCTGCGCACATCGCCTGCGTTTGATTTCCGGAAAGAAATTGGCTGCCGGCTGGACAGGCAAGCTTTGGGCGGTCAATCAGGGACTGTCCGAAGCCCAGCATGCTGCACCAGGCGCTGCTTTCTATCTGCTGACCGATGCAGATATCCTGCATGCGCCAGACAGTGTTACGCGATTGGTCGCTCGCGCGCAGCACGGCAAATACAACATGGTGTCGCTGATGGCCAAGCTGCGCACCGACACCTTTGTTGAGAAGGCGCTGATCCCGGCTTATATATTCTTCTTCCAAAAACTTTATCCGTTCACCTGGGTGCGTGATCCGAAGCATAAGTTGGGGGCAGCCGCTGGTGGCTGCATGCTGGTGCGAGCTTCCGCTTTGCGCAAGATTGGTGGTATTGCGGCGATCCGTGGTAATCTCATCGACGATTGCGCGCTGGGGCGTGCCATCAAGGCGACCGGGCCGATTTGGCTAGGGCTTGCCAGCAACGTCATGTCGCTGCGTGGCTATCCTGCCTGGCGTGACATCTGGAACCTCATCGTGCGGTCAGCTTTCACGCAGCTCAATCATTCCGTTGGACTGTTGTTCGGTTCTGTACTCGGCATGATGCTGACATATCTGCTGCCGCCGCTTATCACAATCAGCCCAGATCCAGGCGTTCGACCGCTCGGCATTATTGCTTGGGCGATGATGG
>CAYOYT010000482.1:0-2321 GCA_964408245.1 uncultured Dongia sp.
CGCCAACACCTGGCTCGGGGCCACGCGCCTGACTGTCGCCGCGCAATGTGTCGGCCGCGCACAGCGAGCAATGGAGATGGCTATTAACTGGGCTGCGACTCGTAAGCAGTTCGGCCAAGCCATCGGCAAGTTCCAGGGCGTCTCTTTCAAACTCGCTGATATGGCAACTGAGATCGAGGCAGCCAATCTCCTTGTTATGCAAGCCGCTTGGAAAACAGCCGAAAATATCGTTCAAGATCAAGATTATGCAATAGCCAAGCTGTTCGCGACGGAGATGCTCTCTCGCGTCGCAGATCAGGCCGTCCAAATCTTTGGCGGCATGGGACTGATGGAGGAAACCGGCATCGAGCGCTTTTGGCGTGATGCCCGCGTCGAGCGAATCTGGGATGGCACCTCTGAAATCCAGCGCCACATCATTTCTCGCGCATTATTGCGGCCGTTCGAATCTCAATAACCACGTTAAGGCTTTGTTAACTAGCTGCAATTTATCTTAAACTCATATCCAGGTGTTAATGTCCGGAAGAGTTTTAAGGTCTTCTAGACGGGTTCTTCCAGTTCGATACACGTGGATAGGTAGAACGAGCAATTCTGTTTAGGAAGATCGTCCAATGGCCCAGATAATTAAACTCAGTAAGTTCCTGATCCAAGTTGACGGTGCGAATATCGTGTTCCTCGACTCAATGGGTAATCCACTGGGCCTTCCTCAGGATCTTTTGCAAACTGTAGCCGTCGATTTTCCCGATGGTACGAAGATGCCAATCGAGCAGCTCACCGAGCTTCTTTCAGGTGGTATCGACATACTGGGCGAGTTTAAGACAGCTGCCGGCGAACCAAGCTCCACGGATCTACCGACTGAAGCCAACAGCGGCGGCGGCCGTTTTGCTGTGTTCAAAGAAAGCCAAAGCATCGGCGGCCTCAAGGCGATCGGTGGCCTACAAGAGACGGAATTGTCCGAGACGGCGGTTCTGACCAAAAATCAGATCCGTTCCGATCCCAACACATTCCAGGTGCTGAGCACATTTGCCGCCAACCTAAACACACTGCCCACCGCAGAAGGTAATGCCCTCACCCTGGCCGAGGATAGCGTGGTTCGTAGCTCGGTCCATGGCTCCGATATCGACAGCGACACTCTCAGCTACACGCTGGTCGACGCCCCGCAGCACGGCACGGTCGCCTTCAACGCCGATGGCACGTTCACCTACACGCCGGTTGGCAACTACAACGGCCAAGACAGCTTCACCTTCAAAGCCAATGACGGCACCGACGACAGCAACATCGGGAAGATCTCGCTGAATGTGACTCCTGTTAACGATGCCCCGATAACAACCGGCCATCAAGACGCTAGCGTCGAAACCCACATCACACGTGTTAGTGTCGAGCAGAATCCATTCGGCGACAGCAAAGTTGGCGATTATCTGGCCTCAGGTGGAACAGACAGCAAGGCCGTAAATCCCAGTATGATTAATGGCGTCAACCCTAGCAATTTGACCTTGGCTCAGTCTGCCGATGTCAAAGTGAGCTTCGTATCTGAGGGCGCAGGCTATCGCTCGATGGTTGGCACCTATACCTATGATGCCAAAGGCAACATCGAGCCAGCTTCTGTAAAGTTTCTGTGGCTCGACGCCACCCAGACCTATCAGAATGTTGCCGGTGGTGCCTTGGTAAAGGACTTCCTGGGCAACAACCAGGCGCAGGATATTTCACTCGGCAATCTCGCCGCCGATACCAAGATGGGTTTTTTCATCATCGCTGATGGTGCTAGCCAACCGGGAAACACTAAGGCGCTGGCGGAAATTGGCGGCGTCGACAGCAGAAATGACAATCAGGCAAATGACCTCGCGGCTATCAACAAGCACCTTTCTTTCACTAAAGATGCCAATGGCAATGGGCAGATCCTGCTTGACGGCAAGGCCCTCAGCGGAAACGTTTACTTCACCCACGATAAGATGCTGAACACCGACGCAAACAGCAAGGATATCGAACACACCTTGTCTGGCGTCACGACCAAAGCCGACGGAAATCTCTACATCGGCTTTGAGGATCTCGCGGGCGGTGGCGACAATGATTATGACGACGTCATCATCAAGATCGATATTGGCTCATACAATACCAACAAACTATCACAGATTTCGACTCAACCGATTATCCACCTCAATGACATCGACAGCTCGCACCTTTCGAGTGCTGTTGTCTCGACTAGCGGCTTCTATGCCGGGGACGCTCTAAATCTTCCAACTAACCGCTTATTCACTATCACTTCCGTCGCGCATGGCAATGACGTGACCTACACCATCACGCCCAAAGCTGGCTTTGAAAGCGTC
>CAYOYT010000483.1:0-2319 GCA_964408245.1 uncultured Dongia sp.
TCCATCCGGCGCATCATCTCGGAAGATGGCGAGCCGAAGGAGGAATCTGCGGCGGCGGTTAATGGCCATGCGCCCGAACCGGCCGATGTGGAAGATGAGGATGATGACGCTCTTGTTCTGACCGACATGGTGGTTGGCGACAGCAACGTAGTCGAATTGCAGGAAGAGCCGAGCCCAGAAGTCGTGGCTCCACTGCCAGCCCCCCCTGTCCTAGAACCAGCACCGCCTTTAGCTGAACTACCGGAGCCAGAGCCGTTGCCTCAGCCGGCAATGGCCATTCAGGAAGATGAAGATATCGTGTCAGATTCGGAACTTGACGCGGATGAACCCGCAGTGCCGGAAAAAATGGCCGCTCCCATCCAAGATGACGAGGTGGCGGCAGTCACCGATGTTCCGTTGGAAGATGACTTAGTATCGCCAGACGTTGTTGCCGCTAGTGCTGCGAGCATGGCCCAGTTGTTCACCAAGAAGTCCTCAACCAGTCAGCCGCGTGAAAGTTCTATCGATGGCCTGCTCGTTGAAACGCTGGTGCGTCAGGCTATTGAGCCGATGCTGAAGGAGTGGCTTGATGAGCATCTTCAAGAGATTGTCGAACGCCTCGTCCGTCGCGAGGTTGAACGACTGTCACGCAAAGCGGAACTGAACTGAAATCGGCCCACCTCCAAGCGATTTTCCCATCGCAGCCGGTATTTCCGTCTGTTTGACTGGCGCGCGAGGATCGCTATAACTCCGGCCAAAGCCTAAGAATTATCAATGTAGAGGTTGTCCCAGCTATGCTGGAAAAGACGTTCCAACCCGCCGAGGTTGAGAAGAAGCACTATGATGCCTGGGAAAAATCCGGGGCGTTTGTTGCCCATGTGACCTCGAATAAGGCGCCTTATACAATCATGATGCCACCGCCCAACGTAACGGGCAGCTTGCATATGGGCCATGCGCTGACCTTTACGCTACAGGACATCCTCATCCGCTATCAGCGCATGAAAGGCAAAGACGCACTGTGGCAGCCAGGGACTGATCATGCCGGTATCGCAACCCAGATGGTGGTCGAACGTCAGCTCGGCGAAAAGAGCATCAAGCGCTTAGATCTCGGCCGCGAGAAGTTCCTCGAAAAGGTCTGGGAGTGGAAGGCGGAATCTGGCGGTACCATCACGCGTCAGCTGCGTCGTCTCGGAGCTTCACCAGACTGGCCACGCGAACGTTTCACTATGGATGAGGGGCTCAATACCGCCGTCCGCAAAGTCTTCGTCGAGCTTTATCGCAAAGGCCTTATTTATCGTGACAAGCGCCTAGTGAACTGGGATCCTAAACTACACACTGCGATTTCTGACCTCGAAGTCGTGCAGAAGGAGACGAAAGGGAAGCTCTGGCATTTGCGCTACCCTGTCGACGGTCAACCCGGCCGTTTTCTGGTTGTGGCGACAACGCGTCCGGAAACCATGCTGGGTGACACCGCCGTTGCGGTTAACGCCGAGGATGATCGTTACAAAGAACTCGTTGGCAAAAAACTTAAACTGCCCTTGACCGACCGTCTCATCCCAGTCGTGGCGGATGAACATGCCAATCCAGAAACCGGATCCGGCGCAGTGAAAATTACGCCAGCACATGACTTCAAAGATTTCGAGGTCGGCAAGCGGCATGATCTGCCGATGATTAATATTTTTGACCGCGATGCGAAGCTGAATGAGAACGTCCCAGAGAAGTACCGAGGGCTCGACCGCTTCAAAGTACGGGAGATGGTGCTGGATGATCTCGCCGCACTCGACCTCGTCGAGAAGATTGACGACCATATTTTGACGCTCCCTTATGGCGATCGTTCGAACGTTGTCATCGAGCCTTGGCTCACAGATCAATGGTACTGCGACGCGCATACATTGGCCCAACCGGCGATCAAAGCGGTAGAAGAAGGAAAGACGGTCTTCGTCCCGAAGCAATGGGAAAACACCTATTTCGAATGGATGCGCAACATTCAGCCCTGGTGTATTTCGCGTCAGCTTTGGTGGGGTCATCAAATTCCCGCTTGGTTTGGCCCGGATGGCGAAGTCTTCGTGGCTCTCGATGAAGCGGAAGCAAAGGCGAGGGCGCACAAGCATTATGGAAGGGATGTAGAGTTAGCACGGGATCCGGACGTACTCGATACCTGGTTCTCTTCTGCGCTATGGCCGTTTTCGACCCTGGGCTGGCCACAGGAAACATCGGAACTAAAGCGCTATTATCCTGGCGACGTTCTTGTCACCGGTTTTGACATAATCTTCTTCTGGGTCGCCCGCATGATGATGATGGGTATTCATTTCATGGGCGATGTACCGTTCCGGACTGTTT
>CAYOYT010000484.1:0-811 GCA_964408245.1 uncultured Dongia sp.
TCTTTACCAAATACGTTTATCCGCCGCTGGTCTGGGCGATGGTGCCGCCGCTTGCGCGCGGGCGCATCCATCCTAATATTGTCACCGTCATCAGCATTCTTCTGACCGTCCTCGCCGTTCCGTTGTTCGCGACAGGTTATTTTTGGTGGGGGTTTGCATGTGCCTATGGCATGAGCGTGCTCGATTCCGTGGACGGTAAACTGGCGCGACTGACCTTCACAGATTCCCCCATTGGCAACGTGCTTGACCACGGTCTCGATATCGTACACCCGCCCTTCTGGTATTTCAGCTGGGCAATCGGGCTTCTGGGTGGTTGGGCGACGACCGATTTCAGTCAGCCGCTATGGCAGGCGGCCTGGTGGATGTCGGCACTCTATGTCCTCGACCGGCTCATTCTCTCCGTTTATCGCGCGAGATATAAACGTGGATTACACACACATGCCGTAATTGACGGTTTCGTACGCACCTTCATTTCCAGGCGAAACATCAATTTGCCGCTGTTCACGGTGGCCTACGCCGCCGGATGGGGCGTTCATGCATTTTATTTCATCGTTTTGTGGCAGGCGTTTACCTGCCTTTACCATGGCAGCCGAACGATTTGGATTCTCGCCACCTACCGCCCTGCAATAGCAGAGCCCGGCTGAAGACAAGATTAGGTAGGCAGAGCGATCGTTTGCTTGCCCTAACGCCTTGATGCAACTAGATTACCGCCACAACGTCAATTCACCCCATTCATGTAGCGAGTCGACAGTCATGTTTCGTTTCGGCTTCTGGAAAGACCGGACCCACAATCTATCGCGCATGTCGCTCG
>CAYOYT010000484.1:821-2308 GCA_964408245.1 uncultured Dongia sp.
TACCCAGCCGTCCATGCCTATCTGGGTCTCGCGGCTGTGGCGCTCTACTTTGTCTACCGTTGGTATACTAGCTGGCTACCTTTGGTGATCTCGATCGCCATTGCTGTCGTTATCTACCCGATGGTTTGGTATGTTCTGCATCGCTGGGTGTTGCACAGCCAATTCCTCTACAAATCGCCATTAACGGCCAAGGCGTGGAAGCGCATTCACTTCGATCATCATCAGGACCCGCATAATTTGGTCGTGCTTTTTGGCGCCCTCTACACCACGCTACCGACGATCGCTATCGTCACCATTCCGATCGGCTATGCCGTAGGTGGCCTTTCGGCTGGCGCCATGGCTTTCGCAACAGGTCTCCTGACCACTTGTTTCTATGAATTCTGCCACTGCGTTCAACATCTCAACACAAGTCCCAAAAATGCTTTCCTCAAGCACATGAAGCAGCTGCATATGTGGCATCACTTCCACAACGAACAGGGGAATTTCGGTATCACCAACTTCTTGTGGGACCGAATTGGCGGCACGCATTACGTCAAGGCGAGCATGGTTACGAAGAGCCCGACCGTGTTCAATATCGGCTACACAGCCGAAATGGCTGAACGTTATCCCTGGGTGGCGCAGCTTTCCAATAACACACGTGGCGACGGCAATCCGCGCCGTTTCCGCGCCGGTAGTGGCGCGGCAGATGGCGATCCAGTCGCCTGATCTGTTCTCGCTCGGGGGTAGACCATCATGGCGGCGATCGAGATTGTTCCGGTTATAGATAAGGCCGGGCTGAAGGCTTTTATTGCGTTACCAAAGCGGCTTTATGCTAGCAGCAAAGGGTACGTTCCGCCGCTCGACATGGAACGTGAAGAAGTCCTCTCGCCAATTAAAAATCCTTATTTTACTCATGCTAAGGCGCAGCTCTTTCTCGCTAAGATTAACGGCAAAGTCGTCGGCCGGATATCTGCGCAAATATGTCAGCTCGAGCAGAAACTTCGCCCTGGAACCGGCCATTTTGGTTGGCTCGATGGCGAAGACGACCCGGCGATATACCAAGCACTAACCGAGGCTGCAGCCGCTTGGCTAAGCCAACGGGGCTCGACACGCATGGTCGGTCCTTTAAGTTTTTGCACCAATGAAGAAACTGGTTTGCTGGTGGATGGCTTCGACAGCCTGCCCATGCTTATGATGCCCTATCATGCGCCCCATGCTGGCAGGAATGTCGAGGCCGCAGGCTTTGACAAGCTGAAGGACGTCGTTGCGTACGATCTCGATAAGACCGTTTACAAGCCAGTCGGCTCGTCGCGCATGCTCGACAAACTTCGGACAGATGGCACGATCCGCATGCGCGGGCTAGATATGAAGCATTATGCTCGCGATCTTGGTGTCATCCTTGATATCTTCAACGATGCCTGGGCCGATAACTGGGGCATGATCCCGTTCACTGCGGGCGAGATCGCTGCGGCGGCCAAATCGATGAAGCCACTGATAGACCCCAACCT
>CAYOYT010000485.1:0-2289 GCA_964408245.1 uncultured Dongia sp.
CGGGCGTCAGGTTTTGAATGCTCTCGTGGTAGCGCTGGTGATTGTAGTAATCGACGAAGGTGTCGATCTGGGCTTCGAGCGCACCCGGCAGGTAGTAGTTCTCCAGCAGAATGCGGTTTTTCAGGGTCTGATACCAGCGCTCGATCTTGCCCGAGCCAAAAGGGCCTCGGACGCGGGATCTTTATGAACCCGTCAAAGAGCTTGATACGATTAAGGTGAAAGCACGGAACTTTCATTGAGTTAGAACGTAACAGAACGGACTTTTTTATGTCGTCACCAAGAGCTCATCAGCATCCCGCACCTAACGTGAAAGAGAGGGTATATTCTGAGCTCTATTTTATTCTAACAAAGGCTAAGTGTCGGTGGTGAAAATGACCAGGGCGATTTTGTCAGTTTAAATCTGCCATGGATTATGCGCGGAAGCATATCCAGCTTAGCACTCACCTTGGATGGGAATTTCAATTGAATCGCTAGTGCTGTTGGGAAAATTAACAAAGAGAGTCGTTAGAAATTCGTCCATTAAAGAACTGAGTCTTCCACATGTCCCCCGACTCTTAAGCGTTATTTCATAGGCTTTTTGTGACTGTCCATTACCCAGGTCCTTCAGGATATTAAGTATAACGATACGAGAATAGACAGTCTCGGCACGGTTTTGTGTGGTGTATCCTGTAACACCATAGCTCGGCACGTATGTGGTGTTGCCTGAGTATGTACCTGAGTTTCCATACATCGATAGTCTCCCGGAAGTGTAAGAGGAGCTAACGCCGGTCTCGCCCCAGACGGGCATGGTGTAAGTTGAAACAACACGCTGGCCGTCATCTATGCCGAAGTCGAAGAAAGCAAAATAATTAGGCGGCGCACTAGAGCTATTTTCAGTTGTCTTAAATCCGTGAGCCGTAAGGTGGCTTTTTAGTTTTGAGACGTACTGTTTAAATTCCAGACTATTTCGTTGTGCGTCATCGATGGGAATTACGGTGATTGTCTTGCCGACGAAATCGTTATGAAGCTCGCTAAAACTTTCAATTCTGGACTGCACCTTTCCAGGTTCGTCCAGCGTCTCACATGACGACAGAATGATAGTCAAAATAGGTAGATAAATGGCAGCTGCAAAGCTCGATTTCATTTTAATCCCCTGAAAATTCCCCCATGTAGAACGCCGAAGGCACTGGACCAAACCGACTACGAAGCTAAATCAATTCTTTGCTTTAACGTTGGAAAGGTAGAAAGCCCTTGGGGGTGTGTTTTAACTTTAACCCGTTTTGGGATAATCCGAAAAGAGGTTTATTTGGCTCACCGGCTCTAATTAGACCGGTTATTCTATGCCTTCCGTTTTCCATTCATCGAGATACGGCAAGTTCCGTGACGCGCTCATTGCCGAACGCAAGAAGAATTCTTTAACTCAGGCTGATCTCGCTCTTAAGCTAGATAAGCCGCAGTCGTTTATCTCAAAATATGAACGCGGGGAGCGACGGCTGGATGTGCTTGAATTTTTCTTACTCGCGGATGCAATTGGATTTGACGCGTTTGCATTCCTGCGCAAGTTCTTGCGTGGGTGAAAGTTAATGTCCCAATCCTAGAAATCTCAAGACTTCGACAACGGCAGTTATAAGAGCTGCGGCTGTTGCAAAAAATACGAGTAGATTCTGCCACCAGTCGAGTTTCAGACTGCGACGCATTTCAAGCTGTTTACCGTCCCAGTAAAGCTTGTTGCCATCGCCAATACCTAGAAGCATTAAGCCTTCCGTGCTAATTGATCGAACGTGTCTTGGCCAGTTTTTCGGTGTATCTGCGAGAGAAAAGGGTTGGGCTTGCCATTTCTCCCAGTCGATCTCCTTCATATGCTCCTCCAAGGGCCAGCGGGTGCGTAGCAAACATAGGGGAGCAAAGTCTAAGCGCAAAATTAAGGACGGCCAAATATCCTCAAATGATTGCTATATGATTGCTAAATAGCAACAACGCACATAAACTAGTTGAATAACTCATTGAAAATATTGGTGGACCCGAACAGAATCGAACTGTCGACCTCCTCATTGCGAACGAGGCGCTCTCCCAACTGAGCTACGGGCCCACCCGCTGGGGTATCCGGCGGCTTGCGCCAGAGCGGGCGGAATATGGTAGGGGGCGCGGGCCCTGTCAAGCCTGGGCTAATTCGTTGAATCTGAGGCGAAAAGAGCGATCTTTTAGGAGCTAGGAAAGCTCGGGGCAGTGGGAAGATGAATTTCGGTAGGTCGTCTGGCAATCGTTCTATGCATGGTGCTGCTTGATAGGCGGGGGCGGGCTGGCTTAGCT
>CAYOYT010000486.1:0-2269 GCA_964408245.1 uncultured Dongia sp.
CCAGAAGACAATGACAAAGCCATGTAAGTCGTTCGACAAGTGTTTCACTGTGGCACTCAAGCCCGCAAAAAATATGCAAGCCGCCAATGCCAGGACAGCCACCTGGATATGCTCCGGTAGGCTGTTTCTCCTGTGATCGTACTTTGTCATAAAGATGTCGGAAATCGTCTTGCCATAAAGGGCGCACGCTCGGAAGATGCGACACAATAACTTTGATTGGCCTACAGTAAATGGCCAGGGCGATAAGAAAAAGGGATGATCCTGCGGCTAAGCCTTGCATTTTCCGCAAGGCGGCGCAGTTTGGCGGGCAATTGTGGCAGCATCCAGTGCTGCCGGTGAGGCGAGGACTGCTTATGGACGAATTGCTGTGGCAACCCAGTGAGGCGGTGATCGCCGGTGCGAACATCACTAAGTTTCGTACCCAGGTGGCCCGCGATTGGCAGGTAGATCTGCAAGATACCTCGGCGCTCTGGCAATGGTCCGTGACCGAGATTGAGAATTTTTGGCTCTCGCTTTGGCGCTTTTGCGACGTTATCAGCGAAGGATCGCATCAACCGGTCCTCATCAATGCCGACAAGATGCCGGGCGCCAAGTTCTTCCCTGCGGTTAAAATCAACATCGTAGAGAACCTACTGCGCTTCTCGAAATCGGGTGACGACAGCGATGCGCTGGTCTTCTGGGGCGAAGACAAGGTAAAGCGCCGCGTCAGCCATGGCGAGCTGCATGACCGTGTTGCGGGCCTTGCCGCCCATTTCCGCGACATTGGTTTGAAATCCGGCGATCGCGTCGCTGGCTTCGTGCCTAATATGCCGGAAAGCATCGTCGGCGCCTTCGCCACTGCCTCGCTCGGCTGCGTCTGGTCCTCTTGCTCGCCAGATTTTGGTGTTCAGGGTGTTCTAGACCGCTTCGGCCAGATCGAACCGCGCGTACTCATCACCGCGGACGGCTATTGGTATAATGGCAAGAGCCATGATTGCCTGATGCGCGTTGGCGAGATTCTGGCGAAACTCCCCAGCATTGAAGAAGTATTGGTCATCCCCTACCTTAATCAACATCCAGACATATCGAAGCTGCCGAAAGCGCGCCTAATCAACGACGTTATCGCCGCCCACAATGGCGCCGAGCTGAAATATGAGCGGGTCGACTTCAATCACGCGCTTTATATTATGTTCTCCAGCGGCACAACCGGCGTGCCGAAATGCATCGTGCATGGTCATGGTGGCACGCTGCTGCAGCACCTAAAAGAGCACCGCCTGCATTCCAACGTGAAACCTGGAGACCGCGTATTTTACTTCACCACCTGCGGCTGGATGATGTGGAATTGGCTGATCTCCGGACTCGGTTCGGGCGCCACCTTGCTTCTCTACGATGGATCGCCTTTCGCTCCGAACGGCAATATCTTGTGGAACTTCGCTCAAGCGGAACGCTGTACCTTCTTCGGCACCTCGGCGAAATATATCGACGCCTGTCTTAAGGCAGAGATTAGGCCCATAAGGACGCACGACCTTTCTCATTTGCGCACCATCGGCTCGACCGGCTCGCCATTGGTGCCCGAAAGCTTCGATTACGTCTATCGCGATATCAAGAGGGATGTCTGTTTATCCTCGCTATCGGGTGGCACGGACATTGTCTCCTGTTTCATGTTGGGGAATCCCGCTGGTCCCGTCTGGCGCGGCGAAATCCAGATGCGCGGGCTCGGTATGGGCGTCGAGGTGTGGAACGATGACGGCGAGCCGATTAAGGGTGAAAAGGGCGAACTGGTCTGCATTCGCCCCTTTCCCTGCATGCCAGTGAGCTTTTGGAACGATGAGGGGGGCAAGCGCTACAAAGCTGCCTATTTCGAGCGCTACCCCAATATCTGGCATCATGGCGATTATGTGGAACTTACCGAGCATGATGGTATCATCGTCTATGGCCGCTCCGACGCCGTGCTCAATCCAGGTGGTGTGCGTATTGGGACTGCTGAAATCTATCGCCAAGTTGAGCAGCTCGACGAGATTATAGAGAGCATTGTCATCGGTCAGGATTGGGAAGACGACGTTCGCGTCGTGTTGTTCGTTCGTTTGCGCGCTGGCACGACGCTCGACGAGGCCCTTGAAAAGGAGATCAAAAGCCAGATACGCAACAACACCACACCGCGACATGTACCATCGAGAATCATCGCGGTGACTGACATTCCACGCACGAAATCTGGCAAGATCGTCGAACTCGCCGTGCGTGAGGTGGTTCACGGAAATCCGGTCAAAAACAAAGAAGCCCTTGCTAATCC
>CAYOYT010000487.1:0-2267 GCA_964408245.1 uncultured Dongia sp.
GCAAGCCGCATGGCGGCATGCCCAACAAGAGCCAGAATTTCGACAACGGCGGCGCTGAGACAAGGGTCCGCGGCAATGTCTATCAGGTGCTCGAGAAATACCTGCAGCTGGCACGCGATGCCGGCGTCGCCGGCGACCGTGTCGCTACCGAGAATTTTCTGCAGCACGCGGACCATTACTATCGCGTCATCCATGCGATGAATGATGGTCAGCGGCCGCGCATCGGCGGTCGCGAGATTTCGGTGGCTGACGTCAATGTGCAGAACGTGAGTCAAGGCCTTTCCGCCGCGCTCTATAGCGGCGGCTCATCCCAGCCCAGTATGAGCGAAAATGCCGGCAACCAAGGGCAAGTCCAAGGCAATGGCACTGCGCGCGGCAATGATAATTTTAACAGCCAGGGCAATAATGCCCAAGGCAATAATAGCCAAAACGACGATGCCCATGGTGACGATGCTCAGGCCGGCAATTCTCAGGGTGATGATGGCCAGAATGATGGTGGCCAGACTGAAAATGGCTATCGGCGTGAGGGTGGCAATTACCAGCGTCAGCAACAAAGCCAAGGTCGCGATCGTCAGCGTCAGCGCCGTGAGTTTCGAGAGAATCGCGGCGATAACCGCGACGGCCGCCAGAATGAAGATCGTCAGGATGAGTTCCGTGACCGGGGCAACCAGCAGTCTGTGGTGACCGAGCAGAATGTGCCGGCGCCACCGGCACAGGTTGCCGACGAGCAGCCGGATTATCCTGAGCACCTGTTGCCGACGGCAGCGGAAACGCCGAGCGAGCCAATCCAAGTAGCACGCGCCCCGCGTGGCCGGCCCCGCCGTCCGCGTGCAGCGGAAGGCGATGGCGAAGCGGTGCCAGCAACGCCCGTGGCTGATATCAGCAAGTAAACGGCTCTTTACGGCATTTCAGCTCAGAATCGGGCCGGGGCGATATTCGTCTCGGCCCTTTTGCTTTGACGCCTCTTGTTTTGGCGTTAACTTTTTCCATATCTTTCTTGAGAAATGTGGGCATTCGCAACCAACGCGCTATGCTTGATTTCACCACAGCATCTAGCACCGCGTGCCTCGTGAGGGCGCGGCCGAAAGAGGGCTACAAAGCATGGATATGGAAAAGTTTACCGAAAGATCACGCGGCTTCCTTCAGGCGGCGCAAACTCTTGCTGTGCGGTCGGGCCATCAACGTCTCACCACCGAACATCTTCTGAAGACATTGCTCGACGATAAGGAGGGCATGGCCGCCAATCTGATGAAAGCCGCCGGCGCTGATCCCCAGCGCGCTGCTGCGGCGGTGGAACGCGCACTCGACAAGTTGCCGCGTGTTGAGGGCAATGGTGCCGGCCAGGTCTATGTGGCGCCAGAGCTGGCGCGGCTGCTTGCCCAGGCTGAAGACGTAGCGCAAAAGGCCGGTGATGGCTTCGTAACTGTCGAGCGCCTGCTGCTCTCGTTGGCCATGGCGAGTGAAACTGCGTCGGGCAAGATCCTCAAGGATGCAGAGCTGGCGCCCCAGAAGCTTAACCAGGCGATCAACGAGCTGCGCAAAGGTCGCAAGGCCGACAGCGCCAGCGCCGAGGAGGGCTATGACGCGCTGAAGAAATACGGGCGTGACTTTACAGCTCTTGCCCGCGAAGGCAAGCTCGACCCAGTCATCGGCCGTGATGAGGAAATCCGACGCACGATTCAGGTGCTTTCTCGTCGGACCAAGAACAACCCAGTTCTGATCGGTGAGCCCGGCGTTGGTAAGACTGCAATTATCGAAGGCCTCGCCCTGCGCATCGCCAATGGCGATGTCCCCGAGGGCCTTAAGAACCGCAAACTAATGGCGCTCGATCTCGGTGCGCTCATCGCGGGTGCTAAGTATCGGGGCGAATTCGAGGAGCGTCTGAAATCCGTGCTGAAGGAAATTTCTGCGGCCGCGGGTGAGATCATTCTTTTCATCGATGAGCTGCACACCTTGGTTGGTGCCGGTAAAGCGGACGGGGCGATGGATGCCTCGAACATGCTGAAGCCTGCACTGGCACGTGGTGAACTGCATTGCGTTGGCGCCACCACACTCAACGAGTACCGAAAATATATTGAGAAGGATGCAGCTCTTGCACGGCGCTTCCAGCCAGTCTTTGTCGCCGAGCCGAATGTTAACGATACAATCTCGATCCTGCGAGGCCTGAAAGAAAAATACGAGCTTCATCACGGCGTTCGTATCACCGATGCGGCGATTGTGGCGGCTGCGACATTTTCTAATCGCTACATCACCGACCGCTTCTTGCC
>CAYOYT010000488.1:0-2263 GCA_964408245.1 uncultured Dongia sp.
ACCCGACTCAGTGCCACGGTCAGTGGTGGCACAGCACCGACCGCGATCTTAGAGCAGATAAACCCACCGCCCCAGATCAGCGAAAGAATAATCAGCAGCGCCCAATCCTGAGCTGCCATGCGTGATGCGGTCATCGAAGCGACTCCAGTAATGACATGCATCAGCAATGCCGCAGGAAAAAGCGAGACGCTATCCGAAGATTGCTACGCTAGACTGAGATGACGGCTGCGTGAAACTCTTAGGCTGCGCGTGCCTGCCGCCGTGCCGTCACCAGATCCGCCCAGCGGCTACCGACGATCCGGCAGAATTCATTGGCGTTTCGGGCGTGATTCTTGAATTCGTCGCGGGCGCGCTCGATCGCCTTGCGGCCCTCGTCCTCGCCTAGCTTGCCCATGATGACGTGATTAAAATCCTCGATCCAGCTTGTCGCATGATCTAGCGAAACCTCGAAATGACATTGGAAGCCATAGGTCGTCTCGCCATAGCGAAAAGCTTGGTTGGCAGTTGTGGCACCGGTCATCAACTGTACCGCCCCTACCGGTAAAGCGAAGGTATCTTCATGCCATTGCATGATGTGCTGACGCGCGGCGAGACCACCGAGTAAGGCATCGCGCTGGCCGTCGGCGGTGATGTCGATCGGTAGGTAGCCATATTCGAAGAAATCATTGACTCGCACCTTGGCGCCGAAGCTGCGCGCCAGCAATTGTCCACCCAGGCAAAGGCCCAGCAGCGGCTTACCTTCGTCGTGGAAGGCGTTCAAGAGCGCGCAGGTTGGTACCAAAGCTGGGTAGTCCTTATCGTTATGCGCATGCTGCGGTCCCCCAAGGATAATGGCGCCGTCAAATCCCGCAGGTGTCTCCGGTAGCTTCTCACTGTGATGCGGCCGAACCGTTACCAGCTCGGCACCCCTCGCCTGAAGATGCTCACCCAGCAGCGAGACATGAGACGCGGGTTCATTCTGGATCACAAGGACGCGCATCGGGCTGTTTCCTCTTCACAATCGGTTCGGTCGATCATGAGGTTTGGAGCGATCGCTGACAAGCTCATGGCAATGCGCGGAGCGCATAACCGACCCGCCTCACCGGCATTTTTAATGCTGTAAATGAGCACCTGGAAAGAGCCGTCGCGCCAGACCGCCGACACGTCCAAAAGTAACCGACACAAAATAGCCAAGTCCAGCCGTCAGTACGATGGCCGGTCCCGGTGGTAGATCGACATGATAAGAGCCCAGTAAACCGATAAGCCCAGAAACCAAAGCAATGCCGCTGGACAGCGCGATCATACCGGGAACCGACCCTGCCCAGAAGCGCGCCGCGGCTGCTGGCAGGATCATCAGACCAACCGCCATCAGCGTACCCAATGCTTGAATCGCCGCCACGAGATTGACGGCGATGACGACAAGGAAAGTCATATGTGCCGCAGCACCGCGGCCACCGACCACGCGCAGAAACATGGGATCGAAACACTCGACCACCAGCGTGCGGTAAATCACGGCAAGGGCGATGAGAGAAAGTACCGCTACAGCAACAACCAGAATCAATGCATCGCCACCGATCGAGAGGAGAGAGCCGAAAAGAATGTGCAACAGATCGCGTGTGTTGCCACGCAAGGACACGATGAGTACCCCGCTTGCCAGCGATAGGAGATAGAGCGCTGCAAGGCTTGTATCTTCCTTGAGAGCCGTCAAACGCGCGATGGCCCCCGAAAGCAACGCCACAGTAAGGCAGGCGACGAGGCCACCAACGCTCATCGCCCAGAGGTCGAGTCCGAAAAGGAAGAAGCCAATCGCGACACCCGGCAGGATCGCGTGTGCCAGCGCATCCCCCATCAGGCTCATGCGTCGCAACTGTAAAAAAACCCCCAAGGGTCCGGCCACCAGTGAGACGGCGATCACTGCTATCAGTGCGCGACGCATAAAGGCAAAATCGACGAAAGGCATGATAAGAAAATCGATCAACATGATGAGTGTCACGCCGCGCAGATTTCTGCCGGCATGATCCAGCTTTCAGCGGCGATGCGCGCCTTGCTGAGATTGTTATCCGTTAGAATCGATTGCGTCAGCCCCCAGGCGATCGGCTCGCGGGCCAGTAACAAGCTGCGGGGGAAATGCCGACGCACGAAATCGAGATCATGAAGAGCGGCGATGACCGTGCGGCCCTCTGTCTGCCAACCATCGATGAGTCCCATGAGATCGGCGATGGTTCGTTGATCGACGGCGTTGAACGGCTCGTCGAGCAAGATCAATGCTGCATCAGTCGCGATC
>CAYOYT010000489.1:0-2260 GCA_964408245.1 uncultured Dongia sp.
CCTTCGCCTCGATCAGTATCGGCGCCCGGACGCCGCTCCGCACGGCGCTTACACACGGTCAGACCCTCCTCGCGATAGAGGCGATAGATCCGGTTGATGCCGGATGCTTCGCCCTCCTGCCGCAGCAGGCTAAAGTGCTGCCGTTCAATCCCAGAGAATTAGCGGTTCGGGGGGGTAGCTAAGGCGCTCCTTAGAAATCTAAAGCATGATCAAGTTCGTCTAGAATTACTGGATCCTCAGCGTATTTCTTACGAAGAGAAGCAGCATCTGATTCTATCGTGTCGCATTTTAACTCAGACATTGTTGCAAAAACTTCTTTGTCTCTTTCCGAGCGATCTCCATTAATCTCACCAGCAAAGTGATTACATAACTGCAATCTCTCTATCACGAGTCGAATATCATCAGGTAGGTTAGCAACTGGTGGCTCTACAGGCTCATTCTGCTGAGATGTTGGACTTGATTCATTAACACCTTGACCTACCTTCTTTGGTCCGGCCATTGAGCAAGCCACCAAAGCGAGGCAGGCCAAACCCACAGTAAAAATGTATTTAATTAAGCTTACCTTTTTTCTTATCATGTTCATCGATCCATTGATAATTGCGCAAAACTGATAGCTTCGATCTCTTATTAAGACATCGCAGCAAGGATATGGGATGATTGCCACGCAAGCATCAGCAGCGCATACACGCCCATCAGACCAAAAAGCACTTTTTTAGCATTCCCAAATCGAGCCCCGAAAGTGTCTTCATTGTCGAGATTATTGTAGCGAAACTGGAACTCTGCAACGTAAAGCGGTAGATATTTCTTGGGCACTTTGTGATAGGCCACAACCAGGCCGCTTAATCAGCGACCAGAATTCCTCAATCCCATTCGTGTGAAGCGCACCAACGACATGCTAGTGTTTGGAATGCTTGATGACTTCATGTTGCCGGAATCGGCTTTAGCGCAGTAGCGGTTACTTCACCTTTAATTTCGACGGTTCGTTTTTCGTTTCTTAGACATAGCTCTGCCTCATTCGCGCCGTATTGCTTCGTCATGGCTAGTCAAAGACAGTGATCAATAAGACTTGCCAGAGAGGAAACCGAATATCCGACACCCGCGCCGCATCCCCCTGCGCAGCTATCAGGTCTCCGATGGTGTTGAACCATATCGGAGCTTCGCGGCCACGGGTACGAAATATATTATCGTTAATTAGCTGGAGCGGACTAATGAGCAACGACCCGATTACAATTCGGCAGATTGTTGACGACACACTAAAGTTTTGGGAACGAGGGCGACTCATCTACAATGGGGTTTTCATTATTCCTATTGCCATCATGGCCTTCGTATTTATTGACTTGTCTCTGAAGGATACCCTTCTAGTCACCTACTATGTCATAGTCAGCAACCTTCTCTACTGCACCGCATATCCGATAGATTTACTGCTCCAACACTCGTCTTGGCGATCGACTTGGCTCAGGTTTCGTTGGTTTCTGTGGTTAATCGGAAGCACCTTAGCTCTCTTGCTTGCGATATTGATGAGCCTCTCAATCTATTTCGGCTGAAGACGGTTACCCTGGAATAACTAGGCGTTGACGCGTTTCCACCCGGCGGGTGTTTGAGCTCGCGTCTTGTATTCGAGGATGTGGCAAATGTCAGATCGCGAGATGCCGAACTGCAAGTTAGTCCCATAAAATAAGCCTTTCTGTGACATGATCCATATGGGCACGGTTACTTCCCCCCTGGGATGGGGTGCACCGCGTCGAGCGTTTTGCCACCATCTATCTAAAGTGCGACGATACCCCCTCTGCCTCAGGGCCGCAGACCCGACGGCAACATATTGTGAGCTCGACCTCGGGCGAGAGGACGATGCCAAGGAGCGCATGATCCAGGGCATGACAGACGTCGAGCTTTCCGAGATGATTGGTTTTGCCAAGCGAGCGCAGATGGATCTTAAGGCCTGGGTGACTAAAATGCTCAGCAGGTGGCGGCAACTCTATAAAGAGCCCCCGACAATTGCGGCCCGCCGGTGTGTTTTTTATCGGCACCATCAATGAGGAGGAGTTCCTGTAAGACATCACCGGTGAGCGACGCTACTTGCCGCTCAGAGTCGGCGAGCGCATCGATACCAGGCGATCGCTCTTTATTGCGAGCAGCGCAGATTTTGACGGGCTTAGGCTGGGGGAAAGACAAGAACGCGCACATCGTCAATGGCGCAAGGGTGCGTCTATGTCTCCGCGGTCGTGGATCTGTTCTCAAGACGCGTGGTGGGATGGTCGAT
>CAYOYT010000490.1:0-2258 GCA_964408245.1 uncultured Dongia sp.
AGATCTTCCTGGAAACGGCGCTGTTCTATAAGGGCATCCGCCCCGCCATCAACGTTGGTCTGTCGGTAAGCCGCGTCGGCTCCGCCGCGCAGATCAAGGCGATGAAGCAGGTTGCCGGTTCGATTAAGCTGGAACTGGCACAATACCGCGAAATGGCGGCCTTCGCGCAGTTCGCTTCCGATCTCGATGCCTCGACGCAGAAGCTGCTTGCCCGCGGCGAGCGCCTCACCGAGCTCCTGAAGCAGGGCCAGTTCAAGCCGATGCCGGTCGAAGAGCAGGTCGTGTCGATCTTCTCCGGTGTGCGTGGCTATCTTGACGGCATTGCCGTCAACCAGATTGGTCGCTTCGAAGCGGGTCTTCTGGGCGAGATCAAGGCGAAGCATCCTGACGTCCTTAGCACGATCCGCACCGAGCGCGAGATCTCGAAGGCGACGGAAGCCAAGCTGCATGACGTGATGGGCGCCTTCTCCAAGGCGTTCGCGTAATTCTGGCCTTCGCGTAACTGACTGGTTGAGAAGGGGCAGCAATGCCGAACCTTAAGGACCTAAAAGTCCGTATCAACAGCACCAAGAACACGCAGAAGATCACCTCTGCGATGAAGATGGTGTCTGCGGCCAAACTGCGCCGAGCGCAGGAACAGGCGGAAGCCGCCCGTCCCTATGCTGAACGTATGGAAAAGGTGCTGGGCGCCTTGGCAGCGTCGATGGCCGGCAAGGACAATGCACCGGCGCTGCTCGGCGGTACCGGTCGCGATCAGGTGCAGCTGGTGGTCGTCATGACGTCCGACCGTGGCCTGTGCGGTGCGTTCAACTCGTCGATCACGCGCCAGGCGCGCAAGACGATCCGTGACCTCAGAGCGTCCGGCAAGACAGTGAAGATCATCACTGTCGGTCGCAAGGCGAAGGATCAGCTGAAGCGTGAATTTTCTGAGCAAATCGTCGCCTCATTCGAAGAGATCGCCCGCCCGCGAATCACTTTTGAGACGGCCGAGAAGATCGCGATCCAGATTCGCAACATGTTTGCGGCAAGCGAGTTCGACGTTTGCACGATCATCTACAACAAGTTCAAATCGGCGATCGCGCAGATTGTGACCGTGCAGCAGCTCATTCCTTTCGCCAATGCGACGGCCAATGATAACAATGCCGGCCCAGCAGCACTCTATGAATACGAGCCGGACGAGGAATCCATCCTAGCCGACTTGCTGCCGCGCAACATCGCGATGCAGGTTTACCGTGCGCTGCTGGAAAATTCCGCGTCCGAACACGGCGCACGCATGACCGCCATGGACAATGCCACCCGCAATGCGGGCGACATGATCAACAAGCTGACCATCAATTACAACCGGACCCGCCAGGCGAACATCACCAAGGAGTTGATCGAAATCATCTCCGGCGCCGAAGCAGTTTAATCCGGATCGAAGAGATCGTTTTAAGGAGCAACCAATATGTCGAAGAACATCGTCGGCAAGATTACGCAGGTGACGGGTGCCGTCGTTGACGTGCAGTTCGGTGAAGCCCTGCCCGCGATCTTGAACGCGCTGCATGTGCAGAACCAGGGCAAGCTCCTGGTTCTTGAAGTCGCTCAGCATTTGGGCGAGCGGACCGTGCGCGCCATCGCCATGGATTCGACCGATGGTCTGGTGCGCGGCGCCGAAGTCAGAGACACCGGCGCCCCGATCTCGATGCCGGTCGGGCCCGAGACGCTCGGCCGTATCATCAACGTCATCGGCGAGCCGATCGACGAACGCGGCCCCATCGGCAACAAACTGACTCTGCCGATCCATCGCTCAGCGCCGGAATTCTCCGAGCAGTCGACCGAGGCGCAGATCCTCATTACCGGTATTAAGGTCATCGATCTGCTGGCGCCTTACGCCAAGGGCGGCAAGATTGGCCTCTTCGGCGGCGCCGGCGTCGGTAAGACCGTGACCATCATGGAGCTCATCAACAACGTCGCGAAAGCCCATGGCGGGTACTCTGTGTTCGCCGGCGTTGGTGAGCGTACCCGTGAAGGCAACGATCTCTATCACGAGATGATCGAATCGGGCGTCATTAAGCTCGACGGTCCGGGCTCGAAATGCGCGCTTGTCTACGGTCAGATGAACGAGCCGCCGGGAGCCCGCGCCCGCGTCGCCCTTTCCGGTCTCACCGTCGCCGAATATTTCCGCGATGCGGAAGGCCAGGATGTGTTGTTCTTCGTCGACAATATTTTCCGCTTCACCCAGGCGGGTTCGGAAGTGTCGGCGTTGCTCGGCCGTATCC
>CAYOYT010000491.1:0-2253 GCA_964408245.1 uncultured Dongia sp.
GAGACCTCACTCCTCTTCGACCCCGCTGTCACGACGGGCCACGGCGAGCATGTACCTTGCGCGCGCCCTCAGCCCTCAGCGGCGAGGCCAAACGCCTGGAGAAGGGCTGCTTTCACCTGCCCGAGCCCACCGCGGACGGCGCCGAGCTGATGCCTCGCGCATTCGCCGGACTGGAAGCACGAGCACCCGGCGAGCTTTCTCAAGGGCGGTAGCCTGCTATCTCTTCATCCCTCATCAGCCGGTTCGCTCTCATCCGGAGAGGTGGGCGGCGGCGGAGACTTCAATCGAGCTTCTAGATCCGTCCAGAAGCTGTTTTTTCGAAGATCGTCTATCACCGAGTACTCTGACGCGGCATGGACAGCGCGCTCGGCGACATTCGTCAATTCTTGATTTGGCAAGAGTTCAGAGGCTCTAGTTGCGAGTTCGATAAATTTCGAAATGGCATCACTGGAACGACCGACGACGAGCAAAGAAGCCCCCGCATTACCCAACATTCTAAGCCGCTCAGTCTTCAGTGCCGGATTTTTTTCGAGGATCCCCTTCTCCTCGAGATCCGCATATAACCGGAGCCCATCCTCGGCGACCCTCGCAGCGCTAAGGGCGTCGCCCGCAAATCTTAATTCGGCACACAGATCGTTATGAGTGAGTGCGTGAACAAATTTATGCTCAGGAGCAAGTCCAATCGTATCACCCAGATTTTTGGCCAGCCACAACATCTCGACAACGGTAGGTTCATGTTCTAACCTCTTCTTCAGATTTACATCACAAGCCGCAGATACTACTGGGTGGTAAAAATCATAGAGATCCCGCCCGGATGCGATGGCTGCTCTAACAATCTTTGCAGCTCTCTCACAGGAGTCGCTAGACAAGTCGGGATCAGAAGTAGCCTTTGCTGACTCTAGTAATGCCTCGACCAAAAATTCCGAGTAAGTTCCATCTGTATGAAACGCTGCGATCTTTTCGCAAACTGATACATATTCCGAAATCATATCCGCATCCACGGCTTTCGCTTCGAAGCTTCGTTGCGATAATCTAAGGATGCTCTGAAGTACACGTGCGAGTTCAAACAGGTGTCCCTCTGATGGTGTTTCCTCGCAAAGTTCTCGGCGGATTTTAGCACAGGTCGTCAGCGATAGACTCGCACGTGATCTGGAACCGGTGGATCCGTCAGATAATTCAAAGACAGCCTGATTGTACAAAATTTTGGCCCGCTCACGGGGGAAAGGACCATCACCCAATGCGAGGTCGGCCTGCTGTAACAGCAAGAGCGCCTGCTCTCTTTTTCCCTGATTGAAATGACAGATTGCTAAATTTAGCAAACTTTGGCAATGGTGGACGCCGCGAGGGTGGCGTCGGAGAGCGTGGACACGTTCGATGTCGGTTTGTGCATCAGTCCAGCGCTCGGCGCGCATGTGTAACAGCGCACGGGCATGATACCAATCGCTTGTTAGAAGATCCCGCTGCTTGGGTGGCAATCGAGCGTTGATAATATGCTCTCGCGCTTGCTCCAGCAGGCGCCCCGCTTCGTCCACGCGATCGGTATAGATTTCGTTAATTGTTCGCGCTTGGGCAATCAAAAGATTTGCCAAATGCGCAAGAGTCTCGCTGTTCCTAAAAACAGATACAGGATCAGGTAACGCCGATAGATCATGCGGAGGTCTCCATATCGAAATCCCGCTAGGTCCACTTAAATTCGTTGCTGCTCCATACCCTAAATCAGGCACTAGCCGTGTTCCGTAAATGAGTTCGCGCTGTACAATTTCGACAGAGTCTTGCAGAGCATTCAGTAGCCGAGATCGCTCGCCCGAGAACTGTAGTTCTTCGCTATGGTCTAGCGCGTAAGAAACCGTATCCCGAGTTAGTATTTTCCGAGTTTTCGAGTCTTTAAAGCGAATGCCGGTAATCGCCACGCGCAAAACCGGCAGATCCGCGAATCGCCCAAAGTCTAACTTTTCGACAAAATCATTATCACCAAGCGAAGATATAATGTTGGCAACGGCTCTTGCTACCCCTCGCTTTTCAAGAACACCTGGCAGTCGGTCCTGCAAAACTTGTCTGCAGGCATCGCAGAGCCTCTTGCTCGACGACATTGTGCGCTCGAGCATCACGAAAACTGAAGCCGGCTCGGGAACCTTAACCACCAGTTCAGAAATTGCTGTTATCATTGGAGCTTTCCTAAAGCTCTCCACTCCATGAACGACGATATGCTCTGCTAAGATGTCAGGCCTAATAGACGCCGAGACGCTATAGGTC
>CAYOYT010000492.1:0-2246 GCA_964408245.1 uncultured Dongia sp.
ATCTTCTTGATGTCGCGGATAAAGCCCATGTCGAGCATGCGATCGGCTTCATCGAGCACAAAGAATTCGACCGAGGTAAGTGTCACATGGCCCTGATTCATCAAATCAAGCAAGCGGCCGGGTGTGGCGACCAGGAGGTCGATGCCACGGCGCATCGTGTTGATTTGTGGCACTTGGCCCACGCCGCCGAAGATAACCGTCGAGCGCAGCGGCAGATGACGGCCATAAGTCTTGATACTGTCGTTGATCTGGACGGCGAGCTCGCGGGTCGGCGTAAGGATCAACGCGCGCATGGATTTGGGTTGTGGCTGCTTCCGGTGCGCCATCAAGCGCTGCAGCATCGGCAGCGTAAAGGCTGCGGTCTTGCCTGTGCCGGTTTGGGCGAGCCCCAGCAAGTCATGACCTTCGAGCAAAATTGGGATTGATTGAGCCTGGATTGGCGTCGGCTTGGTGTAGCCGGATTCGGTCACCGCTTGCATCAGCGGTTCGACCAGGTTGAGGGAGGTAAAATCCGCCAGAATCTCGGTGGCGGGGGTGGTTTGGGTATGCTTATTCAATGCTTGAAGTCCTTGTTCAGCAGTTAATGTCATGCCGCAAGGACTTGCGCTGCGCCGATGGCGCAGGCAAACAGCCGGCGGGCGAACCCAAGGCGCGCCTGCTCAG
Organism: uncultured Dongia sp.; assembly: GCA_964408245.1. Classification (GTDB taxonomy): domain Bacteria; phylum Pseudomonadota; class Alphaproteobacteria; order Dongiales; family Dongiaceae; genus Dongia. The sequence continues at coordinate 664 of CAYOYT010000492.1, forward strand.
GAATCTATGACGTGGGATTATGTATCTCGGGACAGACGCCCAACAAAAGGGCTGCTCAAAGCAGGCCAAACTAGGGGCGTAAGCGCGCAGTCCACAAGAATTGCGCGTCACATATGAAGCCAGCGGCACATTAAGTCAAGTTAATTGACGTTTTAGCAAAACCATGCCCGATCTGTGCATCCCGCAGGGCTTGCTGAATCGCTGTTTCTTCAGTGATTTAATCAATCCGGCTTGATCTTCCATAACGTCGCGGACCATTTCAAGAAAGACTGAAAATCGGCATAGCTAATCTGATATTGGCCGCTGTTATCGAGAATCTTGCCGCCGGCTTCGAGATAAGGATTTTGAGTCGGCGGATAGATTTTGGGATCGTTGACGATCAGCTGCAAATTGTCTGCTCCGCCTTCGAAGCCGACGATCAGCACGGCGCGCTTTTCGATCTTCGCTTCACCTTCGTTGCGGACAGGTTCGATCTGAGCCAGAACGGGTCGTTCGAATTTGATCTCCTGAACGATATCCCACGGGGTAATGGTCTTGGCGGCTTCCCAGCGCATGGCGACTGGAATCTCGCCAAAGGATTCATGGGCAAATTGTGGATAGCCCTTGACGATACGACTCACCGCAGTGAATTCGCTTTCATCTGCCCCTTTGTAGCAATTCGGTGTGCCGGTCAGGAAATAAGCGAGGCTGCACTGCATATCTCCCGGGCCGGTATTCGGCACGTCATAATAGACCATGATCATCTCGCCAATGCTGGCCCACGCCTGACCCGCGCTCGTCTCCGGCGCAGGGTCGATGTCGAGCAGGGTCTCAGCGAAGGCTGGTGTGGTAAGGGACAGGCCGACAGTCGCAATTGCGGCAAAGCCCATTACTTTCAGTTGGCTTTTCCAAGACGTGTATTTTAGGTGCGCCATCAAGCGATCTCCCAAGGCAGCTCGTGTTATTCCATGTGGGGTATTCTTGCTGTCTCAATGAGACAGAGCAAGCCCCCGCCGAGAATAGGCGGATAGACGACAAATGCGGGGTCGAAAGTCCTGCGAGACGCAAAAGTTCCCTGACCGAGTCGGCAAATCCAAGTTTGCCGAGGCCAAATCCAACTTTGCCGAGGCCTGAGTTGACAAATTGAACTGCTCTGCGCATGCATGAGCGCCATTTATGGGGAGCTGCTCTGCTATGAAACTCGACAAAGTCCTGAAGTCGCTCGGGCTCGACGCAAAGGCGTTGAAAAAGGGTGATCTCATCGTCCGCTCGCCCATTACCGGGGGCGAAATCGCCCGGCTCATCTGTGATGACGCCAAGGGTGCCACCAAGAAGATTGCTCGGGCTCAGGCGGCCTTCCAGGTTTGGCGCCAGGTGCCCGCACCCAAGCGTGGCGAACTTGTCCGCTTACTTGGCGAGGAGTTGCGTGCCCATAAGGTTGCCCTTGGCGAATTAGTGTCGATCGAGGCGGGGAAGATCACGACTGAGGGACTCGGTGAGGTCCAGGAAATGATCGACATCTGCGATTTCGCCGTCGGTTTGTCGCGCCAACTCTACGGTCTTACCATCGCCTCGGAACGCCCAGGCCATCGCATGGCAGAGAC
>CAYOYT010000493.1:0-2228 GCA_964408245.1 uncultured Dongia sp.
ACGATGGTGGGCTCGGCGAGGCCTTTTTTCTCATAATGATGATGCAGCGGCGCCATGCGGAAGACGCGCTTGCCAGTCATCTTGAAGCTCATCACCTGGACAATCACCGAGACCGTTTCCAGCACGAACAGGCCGCCGATGATGGCAAGCACCAATTCGTGTTTCGTGATGACGCTGATGGCACCCAAGGCCCCACCCATGGAAAGCGAGCCCGTATCACCCATGAAGACCATGGCGGGCGGCGCGTTGAACCACAGGAAGCCCAGACCGGCGCCGCAGAGAGCGCCGCAAAATACGGCGAGCTCGCCAGAACCTGGCACGAAATGAAGCTGCAGATACTCGGAGAAAATCTGATTACCGACGAGATAGGCGATAAGAGCAAAGCAAGCCGCCGTGATCATCACTGGCACGGTTGCCAGACCATCGAGACCATCGGTGAGGTTGACGGCATTCGAGGCACCCATCATCACCAATGCCCCAAAGATGACAAAGCCAATACCGAGTGGAACAAGCACATCCTTGAAGAAAGGCAGCGCGACACTGGTGTTGATGGCCGCTGGCTGATGCGCCACCACAATCAGCGTCGCGACGATGCCAATCAAGGCCTGAGCGATCAGCTTGAAGCGTCCGTTGAGGCCCTTGGTATTGCGTTTGGTAAGCTTCAGGAAATCGTCGGTGAAACCAATGCTGCCATAGCCGATGGTCACGAACAGAACGACCCAGACATAGAAATTGGTGATGTCGGCCCAAAGGAGCGTCGTGATTCTAGCAGTGAGAAGGAACATGAGCCCGCCCATGGTCGGCGTGCCCTTCTTGGTAAGAAGATGGCTTTCCGGACCGTCAGTGCGGATCGGCTGGCCTTCGCGCTGCAATTTCTTCAGCCAGCGGATCATGCTCGGACCGATGACCAGAGTTAGAAAGAAGGCGAACAAGATCGCACCGCCGCTCCGGAACGTCAGATACCGGAACAGGTTGAAGACGCGCAGGTCTTCGGCCAACGGTGCGAGCAAATTATAGAGCATGCCTCCCCTTCACTTCCCCTCGAAGATCCTCTTAATGGCCATTCGCGGCTTTTGGCCGCGCTGCCGTATTGATATCCATATCGCGGATAGCCTCGACGATCGGTGCCATCCGCGTCCCCAGCGATCCCTTCACCAACACAATGTCGTTCGGCTGGATGGCCTTGGGCACCGCTTGCGCCATCGCCGCTGAATCTGGCGTATGCGCGCCGCGGATCTTTTCCGGTAGCAGCGCAAAAAGCTCGGCCATCAGCGGCCCGACGAGATAGACGACATCAATGCCAGCCGCGATCAGATCGTCCTTGAGGCCGCGATGGAGAACTAGACCTTCCTTGCCCAGTTCGCGCATGTCGCCGAGGATAGCGATGCGACGACCGCCTTGTGCGATCGGCAAACCGGCAAGCACAGCGAAGGCCGCGCGCATCGCGGCGGGGCTGGCATTGTAGGATTCATCGATCAGCGTAAAATTACCGTTGCCGAGCGTGACTGTTTCGCGATAACCACGGCCTTTAAGCGCTTTAGCGGCACTCAAATCACGGGCGGCTTGCATCGCGTCACAGCCGATCGCCTGGACCGCGGCAAGAACGGCTAGTGCATTGATCGCCTGATGACGACCGGCAAGACCGGTCGCAAATTCGACGCGCGTGCCAAAGACATCTGCTACGGCTTCATTGCCATCCGGCTTGGTGATGCAGGAGACAAGCCGCACGTCACTCCGCGCATCGGCGCCAAAACCAATGATATGCACAACGCCCAGAGTCTTGGCGCGTGTCGCCATGCGCGTAAAATGCTCGTTATCTGTTGGCAGGATAGCTGTACCGCCGGGTTCCAGCCCTTCCAGTATCTCCGCCTTCGCGTCGGCGATACCAGCAACAGAATCGAAGAATTCGATATGCACCGCCTCGACCGTGGTGATGATGGCGGTATGCGGGCGGACCATCTTGGCCAAGGGCCGAATCTCATCGGCGTGGTTCATGCCGAGTTCAAAGATGCCAATCTCAGTATCGCGTGGCATACGTGCGAGCGAAAGAGGAGCGCCCCAATGATTATTGAGGTTGCCTTCTGAAGCGAAGGTTTTTCCCTGTACCGAGAGCACCGTCTTCAATGCTTCTTTGGTCGACGTCTTACCGACACTACCGGTTACCGCCACGAATTTCGCGTTCGAACGATCCCGAGCCGCGGCTCCCAGATCCTGCAGCGCCTGCAATG
>CAYOYT010000494.1:0-254 GCA_964408245.1 uncultured Dongia sp.
ACGCGCTCTGCTTCGTGGTGGTACCGCTAGCTGCCGCCACCTTCTTCGGCGAAGATGTCGGCTGGCGACATGCCTTAGGCATGGCTCTCATCGTTTCTGGATTGTTAGTGGTCGCACGCTAAAACGACAGCGTGCCGCCTTCCTGCATGACAGCGACTTTCAACGCCTCGTCAGCGCCCGATACACCGTAAACCGGAATAGCTGGCAAACTGTTATAGACGAAGGGCGTCGAGAAATAATAAGCGGCCGTGTCG
>CAYOYT010000494.1:264-2226 GCA_964408245.1 uncultured Dongia sp.
TCCCCAGCAAAACAGCAGGGACCGGCCACATCCTGCACAATCTTCAAGCCTGATTTAGGCCGCGCCATTGAATCAAGCGCCGAAACACGGATCTTCCACATCTCGGGCATGAAGACAGTTCGGGTCGCCACCTGCGCACCTGCATGGGTGATGGCGATGGGACGACCGCCCTGCTCCTTCGTGTACTCGACCCGCGCCAGGATGAAGCCTGCCTTGGCAAGAACCGAGCGACCAAATTCGGTGATGACGCGGAATTGCCCAGCAAAGAGATCTGGCACTTCTTTGCGTAAAGCGGTGACGTAATCACCAAAGCTCGGTGTTACTATCTCGCTTTCGAAATTGACCGGCAAGCCGCCGCCGATATCCAGCGTGGTAATCTGCTGGCGACCGAGCAGCTGATTGATCTCGCGTGCAAGATCGAAGGTCTTGGCGATGCCTGCGGCGATGAGGTCGAGCGGGCAGCCTTGCGATCCCACATGCGTGTGAAGGGCCGTCAACCAAGGCCGCGCTTCATAGGCATCGAGAATACATCGGCGGTTATCGCCATCTTCAAGCCCGATACCGAATTTAGAACTCTGCGTCGCCGTGCTCATAGCGGCGATCGCGCCGCCACCCACTTGCGGGTTGATGCGCAGACCGATGATCGAGGCCGATTTCTTCTTATCCAACCAGGCATCGACACGGCTTAGTTCTTGAAAATTGTCGATATTAAGAATGGCACCATGGCAAAGTGCGGCATCTATCTCTCGATGCGTTTTGGCAGGGCTATCAAAAACGATTTCTCTAGCGGTGAAACCAGCTTTCACTGCCGCCTGGAATTCACCGGAACTGGCCACCTCGCAGGCCATACCCCATTTGCGGACGAGCTCGAGAATCGCTGGCATGGTGTTGGCTTTTGCCGCAAAGGCATGTGTGAAGAAATTAGGGAAACTAGAACGAAGATCGTTGATAGTGGCATAAAGCGCATCTGTGTCGATGATACCGATCAGCGGCGCGTCTTCGATCAGCAGCCCATCTTGAAAAGCCTGCGCAGCAATCGCCGCTTTGCGCGAAGAAACACTATCGTCCATCCGACTATCCCTGAAAGCACAAATCCAGGGAGGCATAGAAACGGTAAAGGTCCATGAAAAGCAAGACTGTTGGTGTCATTGACGCGGCAAGCAAACCCAGTAGCCTGATCGTCAGCCCTCTGTCACAGCTTGCAGATGCCTACCGAAATCCGCCCGCGCCATGAGCTTCTTGCAGCGTTCGAAGCGATTTACCGCGTAAGCCCAGAAGTCGTCAGCCGGGTTCTGGTTCACATGCTGGATGATGCCCCAAAGTGTCCATAGGAGATCGCACATCGCCTTGTAGAGGACCATGCGGCCGCGATCGCCAGCCGCTACCTTGCCGCCAAAATAAGCCTCGAGCAGCACTTCGTCTTGCTCCTCGTCGAAGGCTGCTTCGACAGACACGTCACCAAGATCCCACATTGGATCGTTATTACCGGCATATTCCCAGTCTATGACATAGACATTTCTGCCAGTATCGAGAAAATTCTCGGCTAAGGGATCGCAATGACACGGCTTGCTCGCAAGCTCCCGCCTACCAAGTGCCGCCCGCACACTTTCCGCTTCCCGTTTCACGTCGTGATAACCATCGGGTAAGGGTGCTGATTTCTTGTCTAGAAATGCAAGATATTCGTCGATCATCTGAAAGAGTTCGAAGCGATTAAGAAATGGCTGACCGCATTCATGCACTTTCCGCAAAGCCGTGGCCGAACGACGCACAGAGCCAAGATCCTTGAAGCGCTCTACATTCAGTGTAGCAGCGCCTTCGATGAACCCAGCAAGTTGCACACCATCCGCCTCATCAAAAAAGACCAGCGGTGCATTGACACCAATATCAGAAGTGATGCGGGCAGCATGCGCCTCGTTCTTGCGCGAAATATACTCGCTGGTGCCTTCGCCCGGAATGCGCAGG
>CAYOYT010000495.1:0-2226 GCA_964408245.1 uncultured Dongia sp.
CGAGCAGTGACGAAAGAGCGCCTTTAGGATTTCCACGCGCTGCTGATCGCCGACTGGCAGTTCGCCGACCCGGGCATCGGGATCGACAGACAGGCCGAACTCATCGCCCAACCGTAACAATTCCGCTCGCGCTTTGCCCGCTCCTTCCTTGAGCATGGCGCCACCTTCAGCGCCGAGCATAACTTTCTCCAGGACCGTGAAACTCTCGACCAGCATGAAATGCTGGTGGACCATGCCGATGCCCGCCTGAATCGCGGCGGCGGAATTAACAATAGAAACTTGATTACCGTCGATCAGTATTTCGCCGCTATCAGCCTCGTAAAAGCCGTAGACGATCGACATCAAGGTCGATTTGCCGGCCCCATTCTCTCCGACGATGCCGTGAATCGTACCCTTCTCAACACGTACAGAGACATCGCGATTGGCCTGAACCGAACCGAAACGTTTGCAGATACCGACAAGTTCGATGGCCGGCGGCGGCGCCACGTCGTACGCCGCCGCACTCGTCGCCCGATCCGGCCCATGAAGGGCGGCTGGCATATGCTTCAAAGATCCGGCAACTTAGTAAGTGCAGGTGTTGTCAGCCATGTAGTCATGCACCTTGATGTTGCCAGCGATGATATCAGCCTTGGCGGCCTTGATCTTCGCCTTCATGTCGTCGGTGATCAGCGACTTATTGTTATCGTCGAGCGCCCAGCCCACGCCTTCATGGGCGAGGTCCATCACGGTGACGCCGGCTTTCCAACTACCATCCTTGGCAGCCTTTGCCGAGTCATGTACCGCGACGTCGACGCGCTTAACCATCGAAGTCAGCATCGTGCCGGGATGTAAATGGTTTTGATTGCTATCAACGCCAATCGCCAACTTGCCAGCATCCTTGGCGGCTTGGTAGACGCCGGTGCCGGTGCCACCTGCTGCGGCGAAGATTACATCGACGCCTTGATCAAATTGACCTTTAGCAAGCTCTGTGCCCTTCGTCGGGTCGTTCCAGGCAGCAGGCGTCGTGCCAGTCATGTTCGCCGTCACGCTAGCATCCTTATTCACGTATTTGGCGCCCTGCTCATAGCCACATTCAAAGCGACGAATGAGGGGAATATCCATACCGCCCACAAAACCGACCTTGCCGGATTTGCTCGCCATCGAGGCCAGCATGCCAACTAGGAACGAACCTTCATGCTCGGCGAACACGATCGATTGCACATTCGGTAGTTCGACAACCATGTCGATAATAGCGAAATGCTTGTCCGGAAATTCCTTGGCGACCTTGGTCAGCGCATCGGCCTGGCTAAAGCCAATACCGATGATAGGGTCGGCACCTTTCTCAGCCATGCGGCGGAACGCCTGCTCGCGCTGCGCATCCGTCTGCACTTCAAATTCGAGATAGGAATCGCCGGTCTCGTTCTTGTATTTCTCCATCCCGTTAAAAGCGGCTTCATTAAAAGATTTGTCGAACTTGCCGCCGGCATCATAAACCACGGCAGGTTCCGCCACGGCAGCGCCGGTCGCGAACATAACGGCCATCGCCGTTGCCGCGCGAAGCATAAGCTTGTTCATTTCAGGTCTCCCAAAAGTGGACTTTTGGCCGTTTCTTTTTCGTCAGATGGCGTAACTCGGCCGAGCCTACGCCATCTTGGGCCCGATAATGCTGACCCTTTGGACAGGAATCAACAGAGATATCCCTGCCGGTGGTCAGGATTAGCCGCTCCCCACGATATTTTCAAAGAAAGATTTAGTGAAGGCTCGGCTGATGTGAACGGCAGGTAAATTGCCCTATCCGCAGCGAGAGCCGCCGTAACGCTTGATCCGGTTGAGGAACTGTCAAGTCGCTATCGGCAAGCTAATCGTCACCTCGAACCCGCCTTCGGGCAGATTCCGGGCACCAACACGGCCCCCCATGAGCTCGATATTGCGGCGGACGATCGCAAGACCGAGGCCAAAATGCGGGCCGCCGCTAGCGCCACTACCATTAGATGGCCGGTGCGAGACGTGACGCTCGAAAATGGCCGGTAGCAGATCGATGGGTACGCCGGGTCCCTGATCGACCACGGTCAGGTGCGCCCAGCCACTACTTTGCTTCAACTCCAACCGTACACTTGAGCCATGTGGTGCAAAGCTTACAGCATTATCGACCAAATTCTCGATCGCCGTTTCTAATGCTTCCTCGCTCGCCGCGACCTTGATGCCAGGCTCCACATTAGCAACAATTTTCACGTTACTGCCTTGAGC
>CAYOYT010000496.1:0-2222 GCA_964408245.1 uncultured Dongia sp.
ATATTGAACAAGTCGCCGCGCGCCTCAACTGGCCCTGCATCCGCGTCAACCTCGACAGCCATATCAGCCGTATTGATCTCATCGGCAAGGATGCGATCGTCCTGAAGGATGGCAAGCAAGTGACCGAGTATCGCGAAGGCCTGCTACCGTGGGCACTGCAACACCCGACTGCGCTCGTCTTCGACGAATACGATGCCGGCCGTCCAGACGTGATGTTTGTGATCCAGCGCGTGCTCGAAGTCGAAGGCAAGCTGACGCTGCTCGATCAGAATAAGGTTATCCGCCCTCACCCGGCCTTCCGCCTGTTCTCGACCGCCAATACGGTGGGCCTGGGCGACACGACCGGTCTTTATCATGGCACGCAGCAGATCAACCAAGGCCAGATGGATCGGTGGAACATCGTCGCGACCTTGAACTATCTGCCGCATGAGGACGAAGTGAGCATCGCGCTCGCGAAGTCGCCGACCTATGACAACGAGCAAGGCCGCAAGACCTTGAATGGGATGGTTGCCTGTGCCGAGCTCACCCGTGCTGGCTTCATCAACGGCGATATCTCGACGGTGATGAGCCCACGCACCGTGATCACCTGGGCTGAAAACGCTCGTATCTTCGGAGATATCGGCTTCTCCTTCCGGGTCTCTTTCCTGAACAAATGCGACGAGCTGGAGCGGCCGGTTGTTGCCGAGTATTACCAGCGCTGCTTCGGTCAGGATCTGAAAGACTCCGCCATTCAGGCGCAGATTCGGGTGTAATCCAACCAGACGCTAGAGGGCAGCGATGTCGGGACCGAAGAATCCGGTCGAAGAGTTCCGCCGCGTTACCGGCGCGACGATGCGCGCGATGTCGGGGAACAACGAATTGCAAGTAAGCTTCGCCCCTAATCAGGGACCGGCTGGGATCAGTGGCAGCGAAGCGCGTCTACCCTTGCCCAGCCGACATCTTCCCGCGACTGACGTAGCATTGACGCGCGGTGAGGCGGACGGGATCGCGCTCAAGCTGAAGCATCACAATCCCAAGATCCATATGCGCGAGGCACCGAAGAGCCAGCTCGCGCGCGACATCTTCCAAGCACTCGAAACCGCGCGTGTTGAAGCGATTGGTTCACGACGCATGGATGGCGTGCGGCAGAATCTTACAGCGGCACTTGATGAGCACTGCCGCCAAAATGGTTTCGTACGCGTGGCTTCGCGTCAGGAAGGATCACTCCCGGACGTGCTGCGTCTTCTGGCACGTGAGAGCTTGACCGGTCAGGCCGTGCCTGAACTTGCTAAAAGCATGGTCGATCTGTGGCGCGGCGATCTGCCGCAGAAAGTACGCGAGAATATCGAGCATCTCGGCAAATGCCTTACCAGTCAGAAAGACTATGCCAAGGCAACGCGCCGCTTGTTGATCGACATGGAACTAGAGGCTTCGGAAGACGACTTCGATCCGGATGACGAGGAGCCTGAGAACCAGGAAGATCCGGAGCAGAACAGCGAGGATGATCAACAGCAGACCAAGGGTAAGGAGCAGCAAGAATCCGATAGCCAGATGGAACTGGAATCGGAAGCTGCTGAAAGTGCCGCGGCGGAATCTGAGGAAGCCGATTCACAAGATACCGATATGGAGATGGATGCCGAGACTGGCGACGAAAAGCCCGGCTCGCCCAAACGCCGCAATGAGCCAGATCTAGGCCGCCGCAATGAGGCCCCCTATAAGCCCTTCACGGTTCAGTTCGACGAAGTGGTGGATGCCGCCGATCTATGCGATCCAGAAGAACTTTCGCGTCTGCGACAATTGCTCGATCAGCAGCTGACCGCTCTGCAGACCGTTGTTGCAAAACTCGCCAATCGCTTGCAGAGACGTCTCCTCGCCAAGCAGAATCGCTCGTGGAATTTCGACCTGGAGGAAGGAATTCTCGATGCTGCACGTTTGCCGCGTGTCGTGGTCAATCCGGAAACGCCGCTTTCCTACAAGCAGGAGAGCGATACCGAGTTTCGCGATACCGTCGTCTCGCTGTTGATCGATAATTCCGGTTCAATGCGCGGCCGGCCGATCACGGTCGCCGCTATGACAGGCGACATTCTGGCCCGAACACTGGAGCGCTGCGGGGTCAAAGTCGAGATTCTCGGCTTCACTACCCGCATGTGGAAGGGTGGTCAATCGCGCGAAAATTGGATCGCAGCAGGGAAGCCCGGCAATCCGGGCCGCCTCAACGACCTGCGCCACATCATCTACAAGTC
>CAYOYT010000497.1:0-2221 GCA_964408245.1 uncultured Dongia sp.
AGCCAGATTAGCGCCCTTGCCGCCCAGCAGATTGCGCATATCTGCACGGCCTTCGGCCGAGCCGCCGCCGAAATGATAGACCCATTTCGCCATAGTGTTGATCATCCTTCGATCTTGGAAAAATCCGCGACGAGGTTGAACGTGTCGCGGATCGAGTTCAGCAAACGCAAGCGATTACCGCGAAGTTCCTTCTCATCGGCATTGACGGTGACTTTGTCAAAGAAAGCATCGACCGGTTCCCGCAATGAACTCAGCTTGATCATCGCGCCCGCGAAATCTTCCCGAGCGATAGCGTCATTGACCCCATGTTGAGTCACACCAAGAACTTGATAAAGCGCTGTTTCTTCATCTAAACGGAGCCAATTCTGACTAGGCAGGTCGTTATGAGGGCGACCATCTTTCTTTTCCTCAATGCGCAGAATGTTGGTGGCACGCTTGTACCCCGCCAATAGATCGGCGCCCTCAGGGCTGTCGATCAGCGCCTTAAGAGCATCAACCCGAGCAAGTAGACGCGTAAGATCGTCTTCATTGCCCAGTGCGAACACAGCAGTAATGAGATCGTGGCGGGCGCCCTGCTCCTTGAGAGTGACCTTAAGACGATCGGCGAAGAAATCCATCAGGTCGCTGATGACTGCCTCAGATGGGTTCTTGTCGAAGCTACTAACAGTGTCGCGATAACCCCCATGAGCGAGCCGCAATACATCGCGCAGCTTCAAGCGCAACTTATTCTCAAGAATGAGGCGAATGATGCCGAGAGCCGCGCGGCGCAGCGCGAAGGGATCCTTCGACCCCGTCGGCTTTTCATCGATGGCGAAGAAACCGGTCAAGGTGTCGATCTTGTCGGCAAGCGCAACAGCCACGCTCACGGGCGCGCTCGGACAAGTGTCGTTGGGACCCAACGGCTTATAATGATCGGCAATGGCATCGGCAACGGCGTCCGGTAATTTCTCATGACGCGCGTAATAACGTCCCATGATGCCCTGAAGTTCCGGGAACTCACCGACCATGCCGGAGACGAGGTCGGCCTTGGCTAGAGAAGCTGCTTGATCGGCAAGGTTGCCATCGCAATTCCGAACGAATTCGACGATATGGCGCGCCAGCGCTTTCACACGGCCAACCTTCTGACCGACGCTCCCCAACTTCGCATGATAGGTGATGGAATCGAGGCGCGGTGCGCGCTCACTGAGACGCACCTTCAAATCCTGATCCCAAAAGAATTTGGCGTCTGAAAGCCTGGCGCGCAAAACACGCTCATTGCCATGCACGATGGCCTTGCCACCGTCGCTCGCCTCAATATTGGCGGTGACCAAGAAACGCGGTGCCAATTTCCCCGACTTATCGAGCAGGGCGAAGTATTTCTGGTTCACACGCATGGAGGTTGTCAGCACTTCATGCGGTACTGACATGAACTCATCATCGATCTTACCCACCAGAACTTTTGGCCATTCGACAAGACCAGTCACCTCGTCTAGCAGCCCGTCATCCTGTTTGACGGCGAGGCCTTCCTTCGCGGCAACTTCCTCTGATTGTTTCTTAATCTCGGCACGACGTTCGGCCTGATCGAGGATGACCTTCGCGGCTCTAAGCTTCGCCTGATAATCGGCGAAGCTTGTGACAGTGATACCGCCGGATGAAAGGAAACGGTGGCCATACGTCACATTACCGGCAACCACTCTTTCGTCGTTTAGACCACGCAAGTAGAAATTCAACGGAATGATTGTCCCATCGAAGATCGCTATAATCGATCGAAGTGGCCGAACCCACAAAGATTTTCCATCTGCCCAACGCATAGATTTCGGCCAAGGGAATTGACCTAACGTAGCCTCAATTTCGGTCGCCAGGACGTGGCTTGTTGGGCCGCCTTTAGCCATATCTTCGTAGACCCAATGCGTCGCCTTCCCGATCTCTTTCTTGGTGCAACGATCCAGTGTGATCCGGTTCTTACGAAGAAACCCTTCTATGGCCTGAGCAGGCGCATCGATCTTCGGCCCTTTCTCCTCAATCTTTGTGTCGGGCTGCACCAATGGGAGTCCGGCCATCACGAGAGTCAATCGGCGTGTAGTAACGTAAGCTCTAACAGACTCATAGGTCACACCACGCGCCTTCAGCTTTTCAGTCACGAGACGCTGCAGATCTTCCGCCGCGCGCGCCTGCATGCGAGCTGGAATTTCTTCTGAGAAAAGCTCAAGGAGGAATTCGGCCATGATCTTCAGCACTCCCC
>CAYOYT010000498.1:0-2205 GCA_964408245.1 uncultured Dongia sp.
CCAGTACCTCCGCGCCTTGGCGTGCATCGGTCGGGCTAAGAACATCGGCCTTCTCGCGATTTTCTGTTTCCGCAAGGGAAACCTGCAAGCCGTATTCGATCAGCTCGGTCAGTGTTCCCAAGCGATGATGGTGATTCCAGTAGTTGAACAGGGGAATAACATCCACTGGTCGCCGGGCGAAAGCCCAAGCATGATGCTTGTCCAATGCAGCGACGAAATCCCGCGGATCGGTCAGTCCGCCTTTCTCCGTCGCATACGTCTCGACCCGCGAGCGGTCGAGCGGCATGATTTGCAGCACCTTTACGGAATCATCGTCACCATCCTTTTTCGCAGGAAGACCGAAGATTCGCAGAACGGTGTCTTTGTCGGTTTGCGGCTGCCATTCGCTGACACGTGAGCTGATTGTGATTCTGGCGCGTGGAAGCGACTTACCCAGCTCCGCGGCCAGTCGCTCAAGCGCGCGGGAATAGTCGTCATTGCATCGATATTTCGACTCATCAACGGAATCCAGAAAGAAGATAGCCTCTCCGCTGCCGTCCGACCACCGGTGCAACCGCTTCGCCTGTTCTGGGCCCAAGGCGCTATTGAGCGAGCCGTGAATCAGGTCGTCGAGTCTGACGAAAAATCTCGGCGGACCGGAGGGATTGCGCCGTCTTGCTTGCGCCTTGAATTCCGCGGTCTTTCCGCTGCCAGGCTCTCCCAGTACCACCAAAAGGCGATGGCTCAGTACCTCCGCCCAGGGCAGTCCGGCGTCGACATGACTCCAAGACGCGGCGTAGCTTATGAGCGCTGCAGTCTCGCGGTCATCCCCAGATTGAGCATCGCGGAAGCGGCGGTCGAGCTCGACATAATCAGCCACCGAGGGCGCTCGCGCAAAGTGCATCGAGTCGCTGGGCCAAGTCCAGCAGGTCGTTGGCTTCGATAGCGCTCGCTTCGATCATGGCTGAGTATTCAGAGGCGTTTCGACGGGTATGGTAGCGGTCCAGCGCAACCCACAATTCCCTTGGGGCCCCCACGGTGACTTCGAGTGTCTGAAACACGACAGCCCTGTGTCCGCGCGCGGCATCGGGTCGATAGCCCTTGGCACGCAGCGCGGCAAAGGCCAGCGCGTGCGCGGCGTCGTAGGCGAGCATGAAGCGGCCGGCCGAACTCATGCCGGCAAGTGCCGCATCGCGAAGATAGAGCGATGCCTTGCGCCGGTACGTGTCGATCTCATCGGCCGCTGGCGGTTCAGGCTTCAATTGCCCGATCCGAACGAGATTATCGAGTGCGGACACGCTTGCCCACCTTCCCCTTGGGTGGAGAACCGATTAGGGAAATTGTCTTGTCCGCCAAGACCCGACACAAAAAAGACTCGCCGGAATCTATCCGGCGGCGGAATTCCGCTTCGTCGATTAGCAAGGACGAGATACGGTAACCAAGTCTGGTCTCGGCGGACTGGAGTGGCACCGCCAGTTCGGACAAGCGCAGCGAGCCAACGACTAGAAGGTCGATGTCGCTGTCGGCACGTTGCTCGCCGCGCGCCACCGACCCGTAAATACACGCATATGCGATTCGTTCGCCGAACGTCTCCAGATATTCGCGCAGCACGTCGGCGATGCCGAAGGACTTGCTGACAAGACCCACGAGTTCGGGGAAAACGGCCGCCGCCGGATTGGCTCGGTAATACACTTGGTTGGCGCGCTCTTCGCGCAGAAGCAGGCCTGCGGAGGTCAGTAGTTCCAGTTCCTTTTGAACTTGGCTGGCGCCGGCACCGACCTTCTTAACGATTTCGCGGGTGTATTGCGCTTCGCCTGGTCGCCCGAACATTAACGCGAGCACACCGCGTCTGGCTTTGCCAAACAAGGCATTCGCCAAGCCGACGGTAGGCGCGAGAGTACCCATAATGGGCACTGAAAATGTACCGAGAACAGGTGCTATCGTACCGCAATGCAGTACGGCCAGCAATGTTTCAACGACTCCTTGATTCCATGACCATCGAGATGGGCGCCGATGCGCAAGCGGTAAGATTCGCACCTCGACAAGGGAGCGAATCAATGACGCAAGACGAACTGAAGCGGGCCGTGGCGCGCGCTGCCCGCGATTACGTTGCCGATCGCCTGCCGATCGGCGCCATCCTGGGAGTCGGCACGGGCAGCACGGCGAATTTTTTCATCGACGAGATTGCCGCGATCAAGGGCCGGCTCGGCGGCACGGTGGCGAGTT
>CAYOYT010000499.1:0-2203 GCA_964408245.1 uncultured Dongia sp.
CGATTAAAGTGGTCACAACAGTTGGCAACGGACAGCTCGCGATCGATGCTCTGGCGCGGCCTGATCATGACATTGAAGTTGTCGTGCTTGATATCGAAATGCCGGTGATGGACGGTCTGACCGCCTTACCGCGCTTATTGCAAGTTAAGCCTAGTATCGCCGTCATCATGGCCTCAACGCTGACGCTCAAAGGTGCATCGGTCTCGATGAAAGCGATGTCGCTAGGTGCTTCGGACTACGTGCCAAAGCCTACGACAACTGGCGCTATTTCTGCCGCTGCGGATTTTAAGGCTGATCTGGTTGAGAAGGTGAAATCTTGGGCGCAGGCCGGGCGTCGTAAACGCGGCATTGCGGCGCCTTCACCGACAGACGAAACGAACACAGCAGCGCCAGCAGCGCCGAAACGTCTTTATGGTTCGCTGCCAGTGAAGCTGCGAAATATGCCACCGCTTCTTAAGCCGGATTGTCTTGCTATCGGTTCGTCGACGGGCGGTCCGCAAGCCTTGTTCAAAGTGTTTCAGGCGATCGGCAAGATCACTCATCTACCCGTCTTCGTGACACAGCACATGCCGGCGACCTTTACGACGATCCTTGCTGAACACCTGGGCCAGGCTGCCGCCATGCACTCAGCTGAGGCGAAAGATGGCGAGGCAGTGGTACCAGGACGCATCTATGTGGCACCCGGTGACTTCCATATGGTTGTGGAGGGTAGTGCCACCCAACGCCTGGTGCGCCTTAACAAAAACCCACCTGAAAACTTTTGCCGCCCTGCGGTAGATCCTATGCTGCGTTCCATTGCAAAAGTTTACGGTGCCAAGACACTGTTCGTCATGCTGACGGGAATGGGGCAGGATGGTTTGAAGGGGGCACAGGAACTGATCAATGTTGGGGGAACGGCGATCGCCCAAGACGAAGCAAGTTCCGTGGTATGGGGTATGCCCGGTGCCGTGGCGACTGCCGGTCTGTGTTCAGCGGTTTTACCGCTTGCGGAGATCGGCCCGTTCGTCAAAAAGACGATTTACCGCAGCGGGATATGAGGCAGCCGTCGATGACGACTACGGACTTCGACTTTATTTGCCAGATCCTCAAGGCCCGGTCAGGCCTATTGCTGACCAATGACAAGGCATACCTGCTGGAAAGTCGATTACTCCCAGTTGCGCGCAAATGGAAGCTTGCCTCCTTCGACGATCTGGTGCGCCTGATCCGAACAAAAAATGATGAAGCGGTGATTCGCGACGTGGTCGAAGCTATGACTACGAATGAGTCCTTCTTTTTCCGTGATACTAAGCCATTCGATCAGTTCAAGCAGATTTGCATGCCAGCACTCTTAAAGGCGCGGGCGGCGCAGAAAACCATCCGCATCTGGTCGGCGGCCTGTTCGTCGGGTCAGGAAGCCTATTCTCTAGCGATGATTCTTTCCGAAATGGGCTCTGCGCTCAATGGATGGAAGATAGATATTGTTGGCACGGATCTGTCGGTGGAAATCCTCACGCGGGCGAAGGAAGGTCTCTATTCGCAGTTCGAGGTCCAGCGTGGCCTGCCGATCACGTTGCTGGTGAAGTACTTCCAGCAGACCGGTGATCGCTGGAAGCTCTCAGATACGATCCGCAACAAAGTGCAATATCGCGAATGGAATCTGCTTAGCGATCCGGTGTCCCTAGGCAAGTTCGACATCGTCTATTGTCGCAATGTGCTGATCTACTTCGACCAGCCGACTAAGGCCAAGGTTTTGACCGGTATCGCCAAGCAGATGCCCGAAGACGGGTTCTTATTTCTTGGTGGCGCCGAAACCGTTCTCGGCATCTCTGACAAGTTCCAGTTGCTGCCTGGGCAGCGCGGCATTTACGGACTGACAGGTGGTATCAAGGCACCGACTGCGCTCGGTGCTATGACAACGGCACCTCGGAGATAGTCGTTGGTGGATGGCCGGGTCTACGCACGGCCATGACGATTAGGTCGACATAAAAAATGCCAAGGTCGTTTCTGACCTTGGCATCTTACTTTAGTTCGAGGGTTAAGTCTTTTTCAGGCGCTCTCAGCTGTCTTGGTGGGCAGAGCGCTGTCTTCTGGATCGCGCAATACATAGCCACGACCCCAGACAGTCTCGATGTAATTTTCGCCGCCGGTCGCAGTGCTGAGTTTTTTACGAAGCTTACAGACGAAGACGTCGATGATCTTCAATTCTGGCTCGTCCATTCCGCCA
>CAYOYT010000500.1:0-2200 GCA_964408245.1 uncultured Dongia sp.
GTATAGGGCTGACCGTCTTTGAAGACGCTGAAATGCGCGCGCTCAGCGATGTAGTTTTCGCCGCGCTCCGGGCCGACACGCTGCAGTACATAAGTGAAGTCACCGACCGTGATGCTGTCATTGGGTTTCATCTGCCGCACCATCTCCGTCTTCCAAGCGGAAGCGGCAGTGATGCCGATAATGGCAATGGCAAGCCCGGCATGGGCGAGGCTCATGCCATAGGCAGCGCGCGGCAGATGGCGGGCGCGGCGGAAGCTGCCACCGAGGCCGATACGAAAGAGCTTCACGCGCTCGGCCCATTCAACGATGGTCGCCCCCAAAAGCCAGGTGCCGAGACAAATACCCGCGGCGGCCAAGGCCTGTTTGCCAAAATCGATCCAGAGCGCGACGCCAAGGGCAGCGATGGCGATGAATCCGACGGCCCATAGACGTTGAAACGCGCCCTTGAGGTCGCCGCGCTTCCAGCCCAGGAGCGGTCCTAAGGCGGCAAGAGCAATCAGAGGCATGACGAGCGGGATAAAAGTTTTGGTGTAATAAGGTGTTCCCACCGAAACCGAGCCCCCGCCCAGAATGTCGAGCGCCAGCGGATAGAGTGTGCCAAGCAGCACCGTCGCGGTCGCGGTCACAAGCAGCAGGTTGTTGAGTATCAAGGCACCCTCGCGGCTCACCGGTGCAAAGAGGCCGCCCGCCTTGAGGGTCGGCGCCCGCCAGGCGAAGAGGGCGAGCGAGCCGCCAAGGGCCAGGGCCAAAATGCCGAGAATGAAAAGGCCGCGCGTTGGATCTTGCGCGAATGCATGGACCGAGGTGATGACGCCAGATCGCACCAGGAAAGTGCCGAGGAGCGAGAAACCGAAGGTGAGAATGGCAAGCAGCAGCGTCCAGGCCTTTAAGGCATCGCGCTTCTCAACGACAATAGCGGAATGCAGCAGCGCCGTGCCCATCAGCCAAGGCATGAAGCTGGCGTTCTCTACCGGATCCCAGAACCACCAGCCGCCCCAACCGAGTTCGTAATAGGCCCAACGCGCGCCAAGCGCGATGCCGGCTGTGAGGCAGGTCCAGGAAAGCAACGTCCAGGGTCGAACCCAGCGTGCCCAGGCGGCGTCGACTCTACCCTCGATCAGTGCTGCCACCGCGAAGGAGAAGGCCATCGAGAAGCCAACATAGCCGACATAGAGCATTGGCGGATGAAAGGCGAGGCCGGGATCTTGCAGCAGCGGGTTGAGTTCCTGCCCCTCGAGCGGGGCCGGGTTGAGGCGCGCGAACGGGTTGGAGGTGAGGAGCGTGAAGAGGATGAAGGCCACCCCGATCATCGCTTGCACGGCAAGCGCCCGCGCCCTGAGGCGTGGTGGCAGATTGTCACCCCAAAGCGCTACCAATGCGCCGAAGAACGCGAGAATCACGACCCAGAGCAAGAGTGATCCTTCATGCTGCCCCCACGCGGCGGCAATCTTGTACATGAGCGGCGTCAGGGAATGCGAATGCTGATAGACCACTGCCACGGAAAAATCGCTGACCACGAAAGCATGGATAAGGGCTGTGAAGGAGACGAGCAGAAATACGAACTGTCCAATCGCGGTGGGCTTAGCCAGCGCCATCCAGGCACGCACGCCAGTCTGCGCGCCGATCAGCGGCAGTGTCGCCTGTGCTATAGCGAGGACAAGGGCAAGGACAAGCGCGTAATGGCCGATCTCGGTGATCACTCAGTCGCTCCGCTCGTCGTTGCTGAAGTCGTCGTGGACGTACCGGGCGTGGCTGGCGTGCCAGCACCTTCCTGCCAGCGACCGGAGGCCTTCAAAGCCTTGGCGACTTCCGGTGGCAGATAATTCTCGTCATGTTTGGCGAGAACCTGGGTCGCTACGAAATGGCCGCTGTCGTTGAAGGCACCTTCGATAACGACGCCCTGGCCCTCGCGGAAAAGATCGGGCAGCACGCCGCGATAGGCGATTTCCGTTGCGGTCTTGAGATCGGTCACCTTGAAGCTCACCGTGGCACCGTCATCTAGCTTGTGAACCGAGCCGGTCTCGACAAGGCCGCCAAGCCGAATGAGTCGGCCGGGTGTTGGCTGTTCCGCCGCGATCTCGCTGGGACTGAAAAAGAACACGATCTCGCGATTAAAGGCATTTAAGACCAGCATGGTCGCGATGCCGAGCAAAGCCAGGCTGATGATCACCACATAGAGCCGCAGCGTCTTGCGTTTCAT
>CAYOYT010000501.1:0-2193 GCA_964408245.1 uncultured Dongia sp.
ATCCAAGGTGCTCATCATCGGCAGCGAAGGCGCCACCGATCCCCACCTCTATGAAAAACTGGTCGGCATGACGCCTGATGCGGTAGCCGCGGCATGAGCGACCAGACACCGGATAAGTTGACGGCAAATAAGCTGGCCGCCGATACATTGAAGAGGGATCCCCTGGCGCGGCAAAAGCGGCGCGAGGAACGCATGCGCCTGCTCGCATCCGGCCCGCCCTCCCCCTGCATCAGCGTCTGTCAGATGGATCCTATGACTGGTTTTTGCATCGGTTGTATCCGCACGATCGACGAGATCCGCGATTGGATCATCTCGACTCCCGATGAACGCCACATCATCCTCGCCAAGATCGCCGAGCGTCGCGCCAAGACCATGACAAAATGAGACTGTCATGACCGATCAGGCACGGCCAACCGGCAGCGTCGACACACAAGAGCGTGCCGCGACCGGGATCATTCTCCTTTTTCTCATCACGATCTTTTGGGGCGTCAACTGGCCAGCGATCAAGCTGTCGGTTAATGAGGTGCCGGTATGGACCTTCCGCACCATCTGCCTGTTGACCGGTGCTGTGGGGCTCTTTGCGATTGCGGCGATGGCACGGCTACCTTTGCGCATTCCCCGTGGCGATCTGCGACCGCTCATGATAGCCGCCCTCGGCAACATCACCGGCTGGCATCTTTTTTCAGCACTCGGCGTCACCCTGATGCAACCCGGTCGCGCATCGATTCTGGCTTTTACCATGCCGCTTTGGGCGGCGCCCATTGCTGCCATCTGGCTGCGCGAGAAGATCGACGGTCTGCGTACCATCGGTCTTGGAATCGGTATGGCGGGGCTCGGCGTTCTGGTGGTCCCAGATTGGGAAAACCTCACCGCCCATCCCTGGGGACCAATTTTTATGCTGCTCGCGGCCATTTCCTGGGCTTTTGGCACGGTCGCCCTGAAGACCCATCGCTATCAGATGCCAACCACCTCGCTCGTGGCCTGGCAGATGCTGTTGGGCGGCATTCCGATCTTCATCGGTGCTGGTCTTCTGGATCATAATTTTGACCCAGCCACCGTGAGCGCTCTTGGCTGGGGTGCCGTGACTTACGCGGCGCTGATTCCCATGATCTTCTGCCATTGGGCCTGGTTCCGCGTCGTTGCCATTTATCCCGCGGTCGTCGCCGCTATCGGTACGCTCGCCATCCCCGTCATGGGCATCATTTCCTCAGCCGTGATCACCGGCGACATCATCGGTTGGGACGAAATCTTGTCCCTTGCCCTCGTCGTGCTAGCGCTTTTCCTTGTGATCGTGGCGCCGCACTTGCGGCGGCGGATCTCGATATCGTCTTAACACCAGGAAACACCATGCTTACCGTCAGAACTGTTTTACTTGCGACCGCGCTTACTCTCATCGCCTCAACCCTCTCCATAGCCAATGCCGATGAAGATGGACCGAGCTTCGACTGCGTGCGCGCCTTGACGATCGATGAAAAGGTCATCTGCAGTAGCCCGGGCCTGCGTGTCGAGGATCTGGCCATGGCGCAGAAATTCAAAGAATCATTGGAGCGCCTCTCGCCCGGAGATCAAGATTCCTTACGTCAGACTCAGCGCGATTGGATCAGAAGCCGCAACAAGGAATGCGGCCTCAACCGAGAAGCCATTCTGATGCCGGCGACACAGGACCGCCTTGCCGTCTGTCTGCTGAAATCCTATCGGCGACAGCACGACGCGCTCGACATTTATCCCGAGCCACTGCCGCCGGAATCAGCGATCGCCTCGGAACAGGCACCGACCTCCGAGGTCGAAGCGCTGTGGGCCGATTCGGTGCGCGATCCCGCCGCCGCCGCCAAGGCCTTGCGTGGCATTGACGATGATACTGCCCGTTACTATGCCGACATCCTCGAGCATACATTGAATGACGACGATCAGGCTTATCACGCCTTTGCGCAAAACGTGCTCGACATGACCGGGTCGCACAATGCGCCCGAGGCGATCTCGATACCCTGCGCACTGTTGGCCCAGAAGCCGCGCATGTTGGAATTGCTGCGCTCCTATCACGGCAGTACCCAAGATAATTTTACCCCGACCACCGATTGCCCTGAAGGGGCCGGCCGGCCCGAGCTCGTCAACCGCTATCTGGACGCGCTGCCAGAAAGCCGCGCTAACGTGGCACATGACAATGGCTGCGGCACGATGCGTTACGCCTATTAC
>CAYOYT010000502.1:0-2188 GCA_964408245.1 uncultured Dongia sp.
GTCAGTCCATCTCGATGGATCCAAGGAAGAGCATGATAGATCGGTCTGCCAGACAGGCGTCTATGAACAAGCTGTAGCGGCTCTCAAGGCCGCGAAGGCCGCTGGCTTCAACGTCAATATCAACTGCACATTCTTTGACGGCACCGATGCTGATCGCGCAGCGAAATTCTTCGACGAGGTAATGGCGATGGGCGTGAATGGCATCACGGTCTCGCCGGGCTACGCTTATGAACGTGCACCGGACCAACAGCACTTCCTAAATCGCAAGAAGACGAAGGATTTGTTCCGCAACATCTTCCGCCAAGGAAATAACGGCAAGCGCTGGCGCTTCAGCCAGTCAACGATGTTCCTCGACTTTCTTGCCGGCAATCAGGCTTATCACTGCACGCCGTGGGCAAACCCGACCCGCAACGTGTTTGGTTGGCAACGCCCTTGCTACCTGCTTGGCGAAGGCTACGCCAAGACCTTTACCGAGCTAATGGAAACGACGGATTGGGATAAATACGGTGTTGGAAATTACGAGAAGTGCGCCGATTGCATGGTTCATTCCGGCTTCGAAGGCAGCGCCGTGAAAGACACGATTCGCCATCCGCTGAAGGCCCTAAAAGTTGTTATGAAGGGCATAGAAACCGAGAAACCTATGGTGCCAGACATCTCGCTCGAAAAGCAGCGACCAGCTGAATATGTCTTCTTGAGTCATGTCGAGAAAGCCTTGTCAGAAATCCACGAGGAGAAAGAACGCTTAAAGCAGGCCCGCGCGGCCGCGGAATAAGGCGTTCATAGCAGTTCGCGAATGTAACGCGATGCGGATTAGCCCCGGCAATTGCCAAGGCTTGCTGAGAAGAGAGAGAAGGACGGCAGCAATCGCAGGCCGTCCTTCTTCGTTGAGACCCTTTAACGCCGCTTCTGGCAAGGTGTCCTGCGCGGTATCCGCGACGGCGCGGATCACCAAAAAAGGCAGGCCATGAAGAGAAGCAACCTCGGCGACATGATGACTTTCCATGTCAACGGCGGCAGCAGCCGTTTCTCTAAATAGAACCCTCTTCTCTTCGCGCGTCGCGGCCGCAACCGATCGACCGGCAATTACGCCACCTTGCGCCGCTACTTTCTGCACCACATTTTGTCGCCAGGCAGAATCACATTCAAGGCGGCGACCATCGGGGGTTATGACGCTTTCCGCGATAATCAAATCACCGGGCTTCAATGCCGGATCGAGCGCGCCCGCAATGCCGAAACTCACGAGTGCCGTTGCGCCACCGGCGGCCAGAGCCTCGGCCTTCCGGCGCGTCACCTCGGCATGGCCACCGCCAGCGACGATTTTAAAGCCCAAGCCATCAAGTAGCCGAGCCTCCGACAGCATACCGACGACAACACCGACCGCCATCACATGCCGTACATAACGTGCTTAGAATTGGCTTGCTGCAAATTGCGATAGCGCGCCATCGCCCAAACCGGAAAGAATGATTTATATCCGTGATAACGCAGATAAAACACGCGTGGGAATCCCACCGCTGTGTACTCCTGTTCATCCCAAGTGCCATCCGTCTTCTGCGTGTCGCTCAGATAGGTCATGCCGCGCGTGACCGCCGAACTCCCAACCTCTCCTGCGGCCATTAACCCGAGAACCGCCCAGGCGGTCTGCGATGGCGTCGATTTGGGGCCTTCGCCACGCGGCTTGTGGGCCCAATAGCTGTCGCCGCTTTCGCCCCAGCCACCGTCGGCACGTTGCTTGCTCTCAAGAAAAGTAACGGCCTTGCGCATCACTGAATGATCTGTAGAGATGCCGATTGCATTGAGAGCGCACATCACTGACCAGGTACCATAAATGTAGTTGGTACCCCAGCGGCCGAACCAAGCACCATCTGCTTCCTGCTCGCGCAGGAGATAGTCGACAGCTGCCTTCACTTTGGGATGATCGATTTTGTAGCCCAGCTGCGCCAACATCGACAGGCAGCGCGCAGAAACATCTGCCGTCGGTGGATCCAGCAGCGCCCCGTGATCAGCGAATGGTATATGGTTCAGGTAATAATATTCATTGTCAGCGTCGAAAGCACCCCAGCCACCATTTTTGCTTTGTAATCCCAAGATCCACTCGACAGCACGATCGATCGCTTCCTTGTATCGATCGTGATCGAGTCGATCCATTGCCATCACGACGACGGCCGTGTCGTCGACATCTGGGTAATGC
>CAYOYT010000503.1:0-2187 GCA_964408245.1 uncultured Dongia sp.
GTCTCAGCTGGTGTTTGTGGTGCGAGGTGCTACATTTATTTCACCGCCGCAAATCGCGACGGAGCAAATTTCTGAAAGATTGGAGCTTGAAATGAAAATTGGTAGCCTGATTGCCGCGGCCGCGGCGCTGATGATGTCTGCAGTCCCGGCCTTCTCGGCGGCGGGCGTCAATGTTGGTTCGCTGAGCTGTAATGTTTCGGGCGGTATCGGATTCATCTTCGGCTCATCTAAGTCGATGTCCTGTGTATTTACCCGCGCTGATGGCTCGGCCGAAGTCTATAACGGCGATATCAACAAGTACGGCATTGACATCGGCTTCACCAAGGAAGCGCATATGATCTGGGTTGTCGTGGCTCCAGGCAATGTCGCGCCAGGTGCGCTGGCCGGCGAATACGGTGGAGCGACGGCGGAAGTGGCGGCTGGTCTGGGCCTCGGTGCCAACGTGTTGGTAGGCGGCGGCAACAGTCAGATCGCGCTGCAACCGGTCAGCGTTACCGGCAGTGTCGGCGTCAATGTCGCGGCGGGTATCGCGCAGATCTCGCTGCGTCCAGGCACTTAAGGGCGACCGTTCTATTATCGTGTTTTGGGCCGCGAGCGATCGCGGCCTTTTTCACGACCGGCATATGACTTATCATTCGTAACTGTTCGACCGCACCTTGCATTTTATGCCACGTGGGAAGTCCGATCTGCTTCCGGCCATCTTACCTTGAAGTGCGGCGCATAAACTGTGGGTAGTGTCATTTAGCAATCGCTTCGAGGGCAATAAATGTCGGGACATATTAATGAACGCTGGCGGCGGTTATCGCGGTTTTGGCCGAACGTGGCAACAAAGGCAGGGCGCCGAGAGGCCTCTAAGTGGGCCACTGCCGCAATTTGGTGGGTCGCAATCTCCTATGCCGTGCAAGCTGCTTTGGGAATTTGGGCGCCAGATATTTTGCTAACTGAAATGGCCGATGGCGAGATGTACGGGGAAGAATTGTGGTTCATCATCGCTCTCGCTGTTCTCGCGGTGCCAGTGGCCGTGTTTCTTGGATGGCATTTTAGGAAGAAGACCAGCTTGATTACGGGGTGTGCAATCGCCTTTTGGTTATTCGCGGAAGCGTTTTTCAAACTTGCCAGCAGCGACGGCAGCGGCAGAGGCGGTGGCGTCGGTGCTATAGTGATCACGTTACTGTTTAGCCTGGGTGCCGTGAATGGTTTGCGAGCTGCGTGGGCAGCACGCAAGATGACAGCAGCAGAGTCGTGAGCATCCTCAACCGGTAGGCAGGTCGTCAGGGCCTTGTCGTATCCACCTTTGAACTTCACCTGCTGGCAAATGGCGAAGCTTGCAGTGAGTCATGCTGCTTTATTAAGACGCCGTTATCTCGCTATGTAAGCTGGGATGAATGATCTGCAGCAGACTGGGTCGCTGTCAACTTCGGTGCAGATGTACGGCTTGCATGAGCAATCTTTGAGTGTATCACCGATCCAAATTGGATGCTCCTTAGGTGCGATACTTAACACCGGGCAGAACGCAGAGCATCTCGTAAAGCAGGTTGGCGGCAAGTAGCGATGTATTACCGCTGGAATCGTAAGGCGGCGAAACCTCTACGAGATCGCAACCCACGAGGTCAAGGCCGCGGCAGCCGCGGATGATTTCGAGTCCTTGGGTGGTGGTGAGGCCGCCCACTTCCGGTGTGCCAGTGCCGGGCGCCGAGGAGGGGTCAAGACCGTCGATGTCGAAGCTCAGATATACCGGGCCCTTGCCGATTTGGGCGCAGATCTCGACCATCAATGGCGCCAGTGATTTGTACCAGCATTCCTCGGCCTGAACCACACGGAAGCCTTGAGCACGGGGCCAATCAAAATCCTCGGCTGAATAGCCAGTTGCGCGCAGACCAATTTGCGCCACGCGCTTGCCAGTGAGCAGTCCTTCCTCCACCGCACGACGGAACGGTGTGCCGTGGGCGACCTTCTCGCCAAACATGCTGTCGTTGATATCGGCATGGGCATCGACATGGACCATGCCGACAGGACCGTATTTCTTTTTCATCGCGCGCAGAATGGGCAGAGCGATTGTATGATCGCCGCCCATGGTGAGCGGAATGCAGTCATGCGAGAGAATCTCGTCATAGGCTTCCTCGATGATCGAGATGCTTTTTTCGAGATTGAAGGTGTTGATCGCCACATCACCGATATCGGCCACGC
>CAYOYT010000504.1:0-2181 GCA_964408245.1 uncultured Dongia sp.
CCACATAGTTTAGCTGTACCGCAGGAATACCATCCTCCGACTGCTTTTGCTTGGCGGCCTCGATCATCTCCGGGATGTAATCTAGGCCAGTGACATGGCAATCGGTAAAGTTTTGGGCAATCCAGTTGCAGTTGAAACCATTGCCGCAGCCCACTTCGAGGATGCGGAGCGAGCGCTTGAAGCTCGCGCGCGCTTGCTTAATGACCCGACCGATCGCGGCGATCTCTATCATTTTAGCAGTGCGGCCTTTTGTGGTCGCGCGTAGATCCTTACCAAAGGAAACAGCCCAATTTTGCCAATGCTGCCGAATGTCTTCGAGTTCCATAACCATGTGCTGAACCGTCAACCAAACTTGCTGTGCATGAACTGCTGGAGGCGGATGGGCATGCTCACCTGGCGCTGAGTCAGCAATGCCACTTTAGATCCGCAAAAGCGGATTGTGACTTGTGCGCTAATGCCAATCGCCTTTGCAATCCGCTCGAACCGCTCCATGATCTGATCGTGATCAAAATCTGGGAATAGCGTACCGCGGACATTCTTGTCCCGAAGACTCCATTGGTAGTTCCAGCTCGGACGCCAGTTGCTGATGGTGTCGTTTACGCTCGGAGACTTCAACGCTTGCTCATCGAGCATCCCCTTAAGGTGGTCGATGATCATTTTGGCGCCCATATGCTGTCGATCATAACTCATAGAGGTCACGAAAGCTTGCTGCATCTCCTCAGTATAAGCTAGAGAAGGGCGGCCGGCCAAATGATCGAGCAGCATTGAAATGGCGGCATCGACCGAATGGGCCACTGGATTCACCCGATTAGCGACATAGCGAGCGACGACTGGGCTCTTCGTATCCATCACGCACAGAGCTGGGTGATCCAGGGCGATGGCCTCGACACCGGTGGTGCAATTGGTTTGAATAAGAGCCTCCGACGCCAAGATCCACGGAATGGACGGGCCTTCGCGGACGACGAACAGTCGTTTTGCGCCTTTGAAATGATCCAACCACGTGTCGATGCGTTCGCTGGGATGTGGTCTCAGAACGATAGAGACGTCGGGAGTCTTTTCCAGCAATTGCTGAATGATTTTTACTACGGCCTGGTGATTGTCGCGCTCCATATCGAGATAGTTCTCGATAAAATCGCGCGCTGAAGGATCATTAAGGTCAAGCTTCCCCTGTCGGGCCTGGTCCTCGACCATGAATTCGACTGCGCCCTTTTCTGAATTGGTCCAGCCAAGATTGGTATTGATCAGCAGAAAGCGTCCGAAGCGCTGACGGATGGCATCGACCTCTTTTTGGTGAATGCTGCGCATAGCTGGGCGCAACAAATCCCAGCGTGGATTAATTGTCGTATAGATTCGGTCGGTGGCGAAAGGAAAGCGCTCCTGCATCGACCGGGTATTGATTTCTCCACCTATAAATATGGCGTCGGTATGCTTGACGGCATCGGCGCTGATCCAACGTAGTTCATGCGACTTGGTGACGAGTCCCGGCACTTCCTCTTCGATGGCAGCCACCAGATACCCCAATTCCTGAACCCGCATGATCGTGCGGGCATCGCGCTGCGTTAGGCTTTTGGAAAGATATATGCCGGGAGGCATTGCCTCGACATTGCGTTCGATCAGCCATTTTTGGCCGAGAACGACCTCAAGCCCTCGATCCAGAGCCAGGGCTGCCAACAACAGTCGGGAATCCAGCTCTCGAGATGCGATCTCCATGGGCATATAGAGAATGCGCCGCAACCCAGAAGAAATAGGACGCGGCTTGTCACTATCTGCAGGAGCTAGTTTTATGGCCAAAAATAATCCCTCTTTTTAATCACTTAATTTGCTTTCACACTGGTGCCCGCTCAAGGGCGAGCAGGGGCGCAGTTTTCAATCCTTAAGCCATCGCCAGATGATCGTTATTCCTAAGTAACTCGTACCACTCCGTCCCAGAGATGTATTTCACGTTCAAATCAGAAAGTGTCGCCTCAGACAACTTCCTCCTACCTCTTTATTACAGCCGCAAGAGCTAGAATTCTTGCAAGGTACCTGTCAATTGAGGAAGTGCAAAATAAAACGGGATGCGTCACCGTAAGCCCATGCGAAGAAGACAGGATTTGGCTCGTCACACCCCGGTAAAGGCCTGCAGCCCAGTCTGAGCGCGACCCAGGATCAACGCATGGATGTCATGGGTGCCTTCATAAG
>CAYOYT010000505.1:0-2179 GCA_964408245.1 uncultured Dongia sp.
ATAGGCGGGATCTAGATAGCGTGTCACCAGTAAGTCGAGAACTGTGCGGGCTGGGCGGCCATCCGGTAGAATGACGGGACCAATGAGATGCGGACGAATATCCGGCTGCAGAGCATCGACAAATGCGCCGGTATTGCGATCTAGGCAAAGCGGATCGCCTTCTTGATTACGATAAACCAAACCATGCTCTTCGGTATTCGGTGCATTAACTAAGAGCCATGGCGCGTTGGTATATTTGACGAGAAAATCGAGATCGATCTTGTCATTGCGTAGCAATTCGTGAATCAGCGACAACACGAAGAGGCCATCAGTTCCCGGCTTGATCCCAAGCCATTCATCAGCGATGGCGGAGTAGCCGGTCCGGATCGGATTGACTGAGACGAATTTAGCCAGATTGTCGGCCGGTCTGCCCTTCAGTTGACCGAGGCCGATTTTGATTGGATTGCTATCATGGTCTTCCGCAACGCCGAACATCAGGAAGTACTTTGTGCGTTCCCAGTCCGGCTCGCCGAATTCCCAAAAGGCACCGCCCAAAGAATAGAGGCCAGCTGCAGCCATGTTGACTGAGCAGAAGCCGCCGTGGGCGGCAAAATTTGGAGTGCCAAATTTCGATGCCCACCAGCCAGTTAAGGCCTGGCTCTGATCGCGGCCGGTGAAGAAAGCAAGTTTCTTCGGGTCCGTTGCGCGGATTTTTGCCAGTCGTTCCGTCGCAATCGACAGCGCTTCATCCCATTCAATCTCAACGAACTCACCGGTGCCACGCTCACCGACGCGTCTTAGCGGCTTTGTGAGCTTGGCCGGTGAATATTGTGTCATGATTCCAGCCGATCCTTTGGCGCAGAGGACTCCTTTGTTGACTGGATGGTCGCGATTGCCCTCGATATAGCGGATCTGACCGTTCTTCAGATGCACTTTAATGCCGCATCGACAGGCGCACATGTAACAGGTGGTTGTCTTCACTTCATCATTGGCTAGCACCGAATAATCGATCAACTGCTCGCCAGCACGAGGTGCGGGCGCGTCGATTTTCTCGGCTAGAAAACGCGGCTTGGTCATTTCTTGCTGTGCGACCTAGCTAATTTGATGATGCTCATGAGTATTCGCTGAATACGTTGTTGAAGATATGATAAATTTCGAAGCGCGATAAGCCTAGGTTGCAATAAAGGCAAAAGCCAAGGCGCATGAAGGGCCAATTCTCAGTTTCAGTTCGGTTGGTGTTGATCTTCAGACGGCGCCTTCGCGACGGCGGAGTATTTCCGTGACCAGCTCGAAATCTGCCGGCTTGTCGACATCGATGGGGGCCTCGGCGAATGGTAATAGGACAGGACAAATACGGACACCTGTCAACTGAGACACATGCCGGAAGGCGTCCTCAAGGCTGAGCTGCCCTATGAACATACGCAGCAGCGCAAGCGGCCCGATCTTCCAGGCCAGACGCCATGGCTTTTTGCGATGCTCTTCCATGCGCTGCCAATAATCAGCGACTTTACGCGCGTTCCAACCGCGCGCCAGGAATAAATTGCACCCACTGAAACGCCGCCCTCTAAAGCGGTAGAACGTCCGGATCGCATCTGGATAGGCAGCGGTGACGAGCTCTGCCGCGGCAAGGCCGACACCAAGTTCGGCCACCGGCGGAGTCATCTGTAGCATGTGGGAGATCATGGCTGGCGTTAGCAATGGATGGTCGGCCGTGGTAGTGAGAAGAGGGCGATCTAGGCCAATGAAATCAAGCGCTACAGCGAGACTTGCGGCTGGGCTTGCTCCGGGCTTTACGATCTTGATTGTTCCCTCTTCGCGCGCCGCTGCAAGCTCAGGAACGGTGTTTAGCAACGCAGCATCATCTATACAAACGTAAATGTCCGCGATTCCATCGACCTGGCGCAAAGTGCGATAGAGGCGCAGCAGCATCGGCACGCCGTTGATCGGTGCCAAGGCCTTGTGGCTGACGCCAACAAAGCTCGCCACGCTATCGCCTTCGCGGCGGCTGCCAGCTAAAATGAGCGCGTTGAAGGGCTGGTTCGCCATGGTGTGCCTAGGCCAGCGATTTCTCGTAGATGCGATAGGTCTTGTAAACCTTACCGCCGACGCCCTCGATGACGCGGCGCATCGGCGTATTGTCTTCTAGGATCCAGGACATCTCGAGGCGTTCCAGGCCGCGCTTCAGAAAAGGTTCTTTGAG
>CAYOYT010000506.1:0-2176 GCA_964408245.1 uncultured Dongia sp.
GTATCACCCCACTCGATCAGGCGCCCAAGATGGAAGAAGGCGGTCTTCTGACTGACGCGAGCAGCTTGCTGCATCGAATGAGTCACAATGACGATGGTGAAGTTTTCGCGCAATTCGTCAATCAATTCCTCGATCTTGGCCGTGGCGATGGGATCGAGGGCCGAACAAGGTTCGTCCATCAAGATCACTTCCGGACTGACCGCGATTGCCCGAGCAATGCACAAGCGCTGCTGTTGCCCGCCGGAAAGACCGGTACCCGGCTGATCGAGGCGATCCTTCACCTCGTTCCACAGCCCCGCCCTTTCAAGGCTAAAGCGGGCGATTTCGTCGAGCTCACTCTTTGTGCTGGCCATTCCGTGGATGCGCGGACCATAAGCAACGTTGTCGTAGATCGATTTCGGGAACGGATTAGGTTTCTGGAACACCATGCCGATGCGAGCCCGCAGCATCACCACATCGAGTTTCTGGTCATAGATGTCCTGGCCGTCGAGTGTGATCTCGCCACCGACGCGGCAGCCTTCAATCACATCATTCATGCGATTGAGACAGCGTAGAAAAGTCGACTTGCCACAACCAGACGGGCCGATGAGAGCTGTCACCATGCGTTCCGGCACATCTAAGTCGACATCGAACAAAGCCTGTTTCTGACCGTAATGCACAGTAACATTGCGACCGTGCATTTTCGCGAAAGAAGGAGAGACGGCGTTCATAATAACTCCTACCAGCGCCGCTCGAACCGGCGACGAACAAAAATAGCAACGGCATTCATGGCAATCAGAAAAGCGAGCAGAACCATGATGCCGGCGCTGGTCTTTTCGATAAAGGCACGCTCCGGGCTGTCGGCCCACAGATAAATTTGCACCGGCAAAACGGTCGCGGGATCGGTCGGACCGTGCGGCACATCGACGATGAAGGCGACCATGCCAATCATTAGCAGCGGAGCCGATTCGCCTAGCGCTCGAGCAAGACCGATAATGGCGCCGGTCATGATCCCCGGGGTCGCCAGCGGGAGTACGTGATGCATCACTACTTGCAAGGGTGAGGCGCCGATGCCATAGGCGGCTTCGCGGATCGAGGGCGGCACGGACTTGAGGGCAGCACGTGTGGCGATGATGATCGTGGGTAGCGTCATCAGCGCCAACACCATGCCACCGACCATCGGTGCCGAGCGCGGTAGTCCGAAGACACCAAGCAGGACGGCGAGACCCAGCAGACCGAACACAATCGAGGGCACCGCGGCAAGGTTATTGATATTGACCTCGATGATTTCGGTGATCCGGTTTTTCGGCGCGAACTCCTCAAGATAGATGGCGCTCATAACGCCGAGAGGAAGTGCTAAAAGCACCGTCACGAGCATTGTGAAGATCGACCCCATGAGAGCGCCAAGAATGCCTGCCTGTTCAGGCTCACGCGAATCGCCAGCGGAGAGAAACGTGCCGTTGAAGGCACTCTTCACTTGGCCAGCGCCTTCCAGCTTGTCGAACCAAGCGATCTGGCTGTCGGGCACCACGCGTTCGGCTTCAGGCACGTGGCGCTTGATAAAGTCCTTGCGCAGCATGTCGATGTTATCGGAAGCAATGAGCCAGAAGCGCTGCGCGCTGCCGATAATGGTTGGGTTGGCGCGTACTGCTTTGCGAAGCACATCGCCGGCACCATTGCTGACGAGCGCGTAAAGCAGCTTGCGGTCGGCGCGGCTAGTAACATCTGGGAAGGCCTTCTTGAGCGCTTCCTTGATCAGGCTCTGGTAATCGGCATTCGCCAACGTATCGGCATCATACTTTCCATCTGGTACGATTACCGCCGGATCAAGCTCGATGTCGAGCGCGATCTCGGTGCGGAAGAAGGCACTGTACCCTTTACTACAAACCGAGACGAGCAGTACGCCCAGCATGCCAATCGCGAGCCCCACAGCCAACATGCCATAGAAGCGGAACCGCCGTTCAGCGGCGTAGCGACGGCGGATACGACCGTGACTGAGATCTGGTCGACGGATCATAGGCGTTGATGTCTCACTCATACTGCTCTCGATATTTCTTGACGATACGCAGGGCGATAATGTTGAGCATCAGCGTCACGACGAATAGCGCCAGACCCAGCGCGAAGGCTGCGAGCGTCTTCGGGCTGTCGAATTCTTGATCGCCCACCAGCAGTGTCACGATCTGCACGGTCACTGTGG
>CAYOYT010000507.1:0-2170 GCA_964408245.1 uncultured Dongia sp.
CTCTCAGGGCGTCGGCAAGGGACCATTCGAGCAAGCCCTTGCCGGCGCGCTGTATGAGGCCCTCGAACATTACATAACAACACATAAACGAGACCCAGAAAACTGGTCACTCGTCAGCAGTCATAATTTTTCTGACATTGATAAGTTTAGGGACGAGCGTGTTATCGACCTCATGCTTATGAACCCTGAGAGCAATCTCCTTGCTAGAACTTATGTTGCCAGACAGACGGGAGAAGAAGTTAAATATCCTGTCTTTCTTACTGATCCGTACTACGCTGACTATCCGTCCCATCCTGACGAGACTTTTAATACTAATCTATTTAGATATACCAATAACAGTGGCACCGCCATTGGCTCTTCTTTCGTAGATGCTTATCTGCACGCATCAAATGAGGTCATAGAGCGGGATGCCTTATCTGAGTTTCTTGCTAAAAACTTCTACGAGTCGAGCCACTCTCCCATCCCTATTGTCTCAAAAACTCTTTTGCCACCTAGCTTATCATCCACAATTGCAGCCGCTGTTAAGGAAATTGGTCAGGATATACATTTAGTCGATATAACTAATAGATTTGGCGTCCCATCATATATGGCTGTTGGTGAGCGCTTCTTTAAAGGCAAGCCACTTTTTGGCTGCGGCACCTCGCTCGATTCAATTCATGCCATTGGCCGAAGCGTTAGCGAAGTTGTACAGAGTTTCCATGTTCGCTCGCACGCACCACAGGCGGATGAGGAGATGGACGAATTAGAGAAGTATCTCAGACCTTATCCAAGGTTGCATCGGTGCTTTTTCTTCGATGTGTCGGCACTTATGGACAAAGTTGGAACATGCCAGATAATTGTGCAGGCGTCGCCATACATGAGATACCCCGTTGAAGAACAATGTTCTGAGTTAGAGGCAAGGGTGCGTGCTGGTGGCAGTAGCATCTATTCGGCGATAAAGAGCGCCCTCCCAAACGGGACAACCACTGTTATATCTATCATTCCTGGCACTGATAGATTTTTTAATGTCACTATGGGCTTAATCGTTTTGCCATCCAGACGGCTGACAACTCTCCATACGCATTGACTTAGGTCAATTGCACTTGGACACAGGCAGCCAATCAAACATGCTACACGCGGTTCATATGCGCTATGTCCAAGCGCGTGAAACCGGCAAGCGCTGGTATCATGGCGGGCAGATAGGAAGCGGCGTTTATCAGCGCATGACGCCCGAGACCAGTGCTGATCAGGCAGGACAGCATACGACCCCACAGAAACTGGTTCGTAAGATCGCGCCGCATGCCGGCATGATAGTCATCGGCGTGGGCACCCGCGAGATAGATTTCCGCCGCACGGACGGCACTATGTAAAGCGATAGACATCCCATCTCCGGCGAAGGACGGCATGCAGGCCATCTGGTCGCCAAGGCGAAAGATATGAGGATTTCTATCGGGGCGATGGCGGAACCCGAAAGGCAATCGGAAGATCGCGCGTGGCTGTTCCGCCTCTGGCAAAGCGTCGGAAAGGCGCGATCCCAACAAGGCATTCTCGGCGCAGATCTCATCGAGCAGCTTAAACCAATCCTGTTGCGCAACGGCGAAACGCGATTGGCTTACCAGCAGTGAAAGATTGGCACGATTGGGACCGACGAGCTGCAAGCCCGCATAGCCGCCCGCAAAGAGGAAAAGCTCAATATGGTTGTTGAGCGCCTGCGAAGCATTGTGCGTGAGACTGAAATAGCCTTTGAGTCCGATAAGATCATGGGTATCGTTTGTGGGCCTTGCGGCGCCACGCAGATCATGCTTGCCGCTGGCAAGAAAGACGGCGCCGGCCTCGATCTCACCCAAGCCGTCGACAGTGAGGCGCGGACACTCCTCGTTCCGCAGCGCGCGCACCGTGGCACCACGGCGAATGTCCGCACCCGACGCGGCGGCACGTTGCAAAAGCGCTTCGTCAAGGACATCGCGCGGCAAACTCCAACCCGTAAAGGGAAGCGCTACCGCGACCTGCATCCGGCCTGAAGCGAGGCGCAGCGCATTGATCGGTAAGGCACCGAGCATGGCGGGGTCAAGGCCAAGTGCACAAAGATAATCGTAGGCAGCGCGGCTCAGAAACTCGCCACAGACCTTGGCCCTGGCCCTGTGTTCCCGCTCGATCAGCAAAACACGCCTCCCGGCGCGCGCAAGAAGGA
>CAYOYT010000508.1:0-2151 GCA_964408245.1 uncultured Dongia sp.
GTCATCCGGAGCCGCCCAGACGGCATCGTCGAAATCGCGCGCATCGTCGCCGTCGATGGTGACAAGCAGGATTTTCCGTAGGTCGGTGCGATTGCCGAGTGGTGCTGAGGTGGCGGCTTCCGCCTGTTCCTGCGCCGCCAGTGGAAATTGGAAAGGAATGTGATGCTCAGCGATGGAGATCATGCTGACCGCTTTTGCTTCGCCGATGTGGCCAATGCGCTCGATAATGCGGGCGTGGGGACTGCCTAAACGGCGTGCTGGTTCGACCTCTGCCACGACGATCTCACCGCCGCGAGCACCGCCAAAATCCTTGGGATTAACTGTGAACTCGGTTTTGATGCGCTTGCTGGTGGGAATGATGCGGCCGGTACCGTGAGGGCCTTTCTCCAATACGCCAACAACACGTTCCGACTGTGCTTGCAGGCGGCGAATAGGACGCGCCTCGTAAATATCGGAATCCTTGCGCTCAAGGCGAGCCAGAACCCGATCGCCGGGTGCCAGTGGCTTGTCGAGTTTCTTGTCTTCGATAACGATGATCTGTGGTTCGGAGTCGGCTTCGGGAAAGTCGATTGGCCGCGCCCAGACATCACCATCCACATCTGGGCCGATGATCTGGATAACGGTGACTTCGGGCAATGTGCCAGGCGCTGCCAGGCGCCGCGCCCTGCCGCGATCGACGGCGCCGTCTTTTTCTAATTCTTTGAGCAAAGCTTTTAGCGGAATGCGGTCTTGACCGCGCAGGTGAAACGCGCGGGCAATCTCACGCTTGCCAACCGGTACTGGCGAGGTGCGAATGAACTCGAGCACCTGCTCCTTGGTGGGGAAAGGAATGCTTTTGCCTTTTCCCCTATCCTGAGTTTCCGCGCGGCGTTCGGCTCGGGCATCCTTGCGGGGGCCACGCGACTGCTTAGGCTTAATGGGCAGGTCTTCGCCGTTGGGCTTACTGGGGTGTCTTGAATTCGATTTCGACAAAAGCGTACTCATAATCGTTGGCGTTGATGACATTATGTTCGATACCGGCCGGTCGGTAATAGGATCTGCCGGCACCCATATCCACAAACCGCTGTTCCTTGCCGTCGTCGATCTGCAGCTTACCGTCCAGGAGTGGGACCACCACATAATCATAAACGTGGCGGTGCCAAGTCGTCTCGGCGCCGGGAGCGAAGCGCCATTCGGTCACGATGACGCGGTCATTATTGACCTGAACGGTCGGCACGGCAGCGGGTCGGGCGGATTTGGCGCTGGCAGTCATGATGTCATCTTCCATAGAATCAAGAAGCCGGCGCGGCTAGACGCAGGAGCTGGTTACGTCAAGGCATTGAACCCTAGTCATGGCTCCGCTACAAGGCCCGCCTTTCACCTAAATAGAATACCAAAATCGAGTCGTGGAGAAGCCCGCATGAAATCCATTGAAGCAAGAATCGCCGAAGAGCTGAGCGC
Source organism: uncultured Dongia sp. (assembly GCA_964408245.1). Classification (GTDB taxonomy): domain Bacteria; phylum Pseudomonadota; class Alphaproteobacteria; order Dongiales; family Dongiaceae; genus Dongia. Next base: position 1,441 of record CAYOYT010000508.1, read on the forward strand.
ACGGGATGTGCAGGTCAAAGCTGCCGTCGAATTGCTGGACGGCGGTGCTACGGTGCCCTTCATCGCTCGCTATCGCAAAGAAGTGACGGGCGGCCTCGACGACACGCAATTGCGCAAGTTGGAAGAGCGTTTGGGTTATCTGCGCGAGTTGGAAGATCGCCGTGCCGCAATCTTCAAGAGCATCGATGAACAGGGCAAGATGACCGATGAACTCGGGCGTGAGATCGCGACCGCCGATACCAAGGCGCGGCTAGAGGATTTATATCTGCCGTTCAAGCCAAAGCGCCGCACCAAGGCGATGATTGCGCGGGAAGCTGGCCTCGAGCCCTTGGCAGATTTGTTGCTGGGCGATCCCACTAGGAAGCCGCAGGATGAAGCGATGCCTTACGTCAGTGCCGAGAAGGGTGTTGCCGATGCGAAGGCAGCCTTGGATGGCGCGCGCGATATTCTTTCCGAGCGATTTGCAGAAGACGCCGACCTATTGGCACGTTTGCGAGAATTCATGTGGGACAAGGCCCGCGTTGTTTCTAAAGTCATGGATGGCAAGCAAGATGTCGGTGCTAAATTCTCTGACTACTTCGATGCGGCCGAGCCTATCGCCAAAGTGCCCTCGCACCGCGCGCTCGCTATGTTTCGTGGTCAGAAGGAAGAAATCCTCGCGCTCAATCTAGTCATCGATGAGCCAGAAGACCGCAAGGCTCTCAATGATGC
>CAYOYT010000509.1:0-2149 GCA_964408245.1 uncultured Dongia sp.
GCTTTGGGCTTTCCAGTTTCTGCAACAGCGCCACAACATCCTGCGCGTGATAGCCGACAACGACTGCGATTTCATCGACGCCACCTTGGGTCAGGGCCCATATCTGCCATTCGATCAGCGTCTTGTCGCCGAGCTGGAGCAAGCATTTCGGCCGACCCTCGGTCAGCGGCAATAATCGCGAACCCTGGCCCGCGCTCAAGATGACGGCCTTCATGGAAACTCCACTGGCTGGTATGGCGGAACACAAGGTTCCGACCGAGGAATTGGCGCCGGAGAATCTTGGAAGAGTGCTCGCCTGTCAACCCCCGGAAGCTCAAAGCGCGGCAATTCGTAGCCGCAAATTTCTCATCTAAATCAGCCTGTTGGGGGCCGTACAAAAGATGAAGAAAGGTGTTGGCATCCGTGTAAGGCTTCTGCTATATGCTGGCCCAATGCGCCGGGTCATAGGGCCCTAGGCAGCGGCTATTCCTCGATAGCTCAGTTGGTAGAGCGTCGGACTGTTAATCCGCAGGTCGCTGGTTCGAGTCCAGCTCGAGGAGCCATATCAAACGGGTCGGAAGCAAAAGCCTCCGGCCCGTTTTTCTTTTGCAATGGCCTCGAGATCAAGCTGCCAGAAACGGCACCATATCGACGCGGGTGTTACGCTCGGTGACGACCATCTGGCCCGGCGGCACTTCATGCCAGCAGCGTTGGTCGTCGTCGAGCGGTTCCGAAACGATGAGAAGCTGGTCGTGATCGTAACGCCAATAGAGCGAGGGTGGTGCTTCGTCCGTGGCATAGCGGACGGCGAAGATCTCGGTGCCGTTGGTAAAGACGGACGTGAAGCGCAAAGCGTCTTTGATATCAGCCGCGCGCATCAATTCCACCACAGCGGCGAGCGTCTTTTGTACCGCCGCTATCGGATCGCGATCGAGCCCGAAGGAGAGCATCAGATAGAAGATGAGTTCGCTGTCGGTGGTACCGACGCGATGGGCGTAATAGGCATCGTCCACCAGTGCTTCGACCTTGCGACGGATGCGATCGTAGCCGCCGATCTGGCCGTTATGCATGAAAAGCCATTTGCCGTGCGCGAAAGGATGGCAGTTGGCGCGAGAGGTCGCTGTGCCGGTTGACGCGCGCACATGAGCCAGGAAGAGCCCAGAGCGGATCTGGTGTGCGATGGAGCGCAGATTAGCGTCGTTCCACGCTGGAAGGATGTCGCGATAGGTGCCAGGAACCGGTCGTTCGGCATACCAACCGATGGCGAACCCGTCGCCCTTGGTGGTGACATGGCTGTGCCGGGCATTGAGGCTTTGCTGGATGAGCGAGTTTTGCTTTTCGAAAATCACGCTGTCGAGATAGATCGGCTCGCCACAATAGGTCAGCCAGCGGCACATGATGTCAGCCTTTATCCGCGCCGCGCCGGCGCATGGGAACTCTAACCCGGCAAATTCCGCCGGGTACAGAAGGAAATCTGACCAAATCGACTGATTCCCGCAACCTTATAGGTAAAATAGCTAACGAGATATCAAAGAGATAGCTCCCGGAGAATGCACTCACCTGGCTGGCATGAGCCATGCTTGAGATAGGAGCCAAGCAATCTCAGACCGGATGCCAATAAATGCGCTCATTCCTTTTCTCGTTCTTCTGCCTGGGGCTCGCGGCCTGTACCTCGACCAAGAATATCGCGAAACCCGACATCACCGCCCGGATCGATCAAACACCGGAAGTGATGGCGAATTGCATGGCACAATCGCTTGCTAACGAGTTCCGGGGCGCCGCACCCGATCTGCTGTTCTTTGGGCCGAAGGCGGAGATTAGCGTCTATGCGCCACGCGGCGGGCTCATCGCCTTCGTGACCGTCGAGCCGCATCCCAATAACAAATCGGTGGTCAAATTCTATAACGGCGACCTCTATTGGCCGATACATCAGGTGAGCGGTGTCTTTCCTGATATCGCGCGTGACAACTGGCATCGTGCCGACACCGCCATTCGCGCCTGCGTGCCAACAACGGCTGCCAATCCCAGCACCTTCCCGCTGCCCGCTTCCTGAAAGCCAGTTCTTGCGAGTATGCGGTTAATCCTTCAGACTCGTTGCGACGCGGATCGAGCGAGGTAAGAATCGTGATCAGCAAGGAAATACTAGCCGCTTTAAGCCTTTATGTAGCCC
>CAYOYT010000510.1:0-2148 GCA_964408245.1 uncultured Dongia sp.
GCTTTGCTTAATGTCAAAGCAGGCGCTGTGTGCATGGTTGGAAAGAGTTGGGATTTTCATGTCGATGTTGCCCTCAGTATTAGCCGCAGCGAAAACGTCGATATGATTTCGGAAAGTGTCGAACATGCGAAAAAGCGTTGCGGCGAAGTCATGTTTGACGCTGAGCATTTCTTTGACGGCTACAAGGCAAATCCGAGTTACGCGCTCGAATGTATCACAGCAGCTTACAAGGCGGGTACACGCTGGGTTGTGCTGTGCGACACCAATGGTGGGACGCTTCCGCATGAGGTCGAACGCATCGTCGGTGAAGTGGCTGCGAAAATTCCAGGCAGCCATCTCGGTATTCATTGCCACAACGATACCGAGAACGCAGTCGCTAATTCGCTGGCTGCGATATATGCCGGTGTTCGGCAGGTGCAGGGGACACTGAACGGCCTTGGGGAGCGCTGCGGCAATGCCAATCTGGTGTCGCTTATCCCCTCCTTGATGTTGAAAACGGATTTCAAGGTGGGTCTTACCGAGCAGGATCTGAAGCAACTGACACATCTGTCGCGCTTGCTCGACGAGCGCCTTAACCGCGCGCCGATGCGCAGCGCCGCTTATGTTGGGGAAAGTGCCTTCGCCCATAAAGGCGGGCTACACGTCTCGGCGGTTGAGAAGGATCCCAAAACTTACGAACATATAGAACCTTCGTTGATCGGAAACCGGCGGCATATCGTCGTCTCCGACCAATCCGGCCGGGCCAATATTGTAGCGCGCTTTCGAGAAATCGGTCTTGATATCGATGCCGATAATAGGAAGGTCGGTGCACTAGTCGAGATGGTGAAGCTGCGCGAATATGAAGGCTACGCTTATGACGGCGCCGAGGCGTCTTTCGAGTTACTGGCGCGACGAGCGCTGGGTTCCGTGCCGACCTTCTTCACGTTGGCGCGCTTTCGCGTCATGGATGAGCGACGTTGGAATGTTCGCGGCGATCTCGTGACGGAATCTGAGGCGACAGTTACGCTGGAAATCGATGGCGAGCAGTTGATGACGGTTGCCAGCGGTAACGGACCGGTGAATGCCCTCGATGGGGCTTTAAGAAAGGCGCTCATGCCGGTCTATCCGACGCTTGCTGACATGCGCCTTGTCGATTTTAAGGTGCGCATTCTGACGCCGCAGGCGGGTACCGAAGCAATCACCCGCGTGATGATTGAAAGTGCTGATGGCTTTGGCGAACGTTGGAGCACAGTCGGTGTTTCGCCTAATATCATCGACGCCTCCTTTGAGGCACTCAATGATGCGATTACCTGGAAACTATTGAAGTCCAAAGCATATTGACACGACGCTTATGAGCAAACCCGTCATCATTCTGGTTTCGCCGCAGATGGGCGAGAACATTGGCACCGCAGCGCGCGCGATGCTCAATTGCGGCCTCACCGATCTGCGCCTCGTTGGCCCCCGCGACGGCTGGCCTAATGTGAAAGCCGAGCGTGCTGCCGTCGGCGCCTTCGAGATGATGGAAGCGGTCAAGGTATTCGAGCGAACAGAAGAAGCCTGTGCGGATCTCACCTATGTCTATGCGACTTCGGCGCGTGACCGCAAAATGGTGAAGCCGGTGGTTACGGCGCGGTTCGCAGCGGGCGAAGCGCGCGAGAAAATCGCCCGCGGTGGCAAAATCGGCTTCATGTTCGGTGCGGAGCGCATGGGGCTCGTCAACGACGATGTCGCTTTAGCTGATGCCTTACTCACCGTACCGCTCAACCCGGAGTTCACCAGCCTCAATCTTGCGCAAGCTGTGTTGCTGGTTGGTTACGAATGGTACCAGTCCGACGACAGCACGCCGCCATTGCAGATGGATATGAACGGCACGGAGCTTGCGTCGAAAGAACAGGTTTATGCATTCTTCGAACATTTTGAGCGCGAACTCGAGGCTTGCGGATTCCTACGCAATGAAGCGGCGCGGCCAAACATGGTTAGGAATCTTCGAAACATGTGGTCGCGGGCGCAGCTGACTGAGCAGGAAGTGCGCACGCTTCATGGTGTTGTGAAAGAATTGACAACGCTTCGCGTGCCTCGAAAATAGCCACGGTAGATATTCTTCACGACAGGTAACGCGTGGTAAGTTCGATGCCGAAGAGGTTTGGTAGTCTCTTTCACGCCATCTAT
>CAYOYT010000511.1:0-2145 GCA_964408245.1 uncultured Dongia sp.
CCGGTGATTTGCGCGCCGAAGTTGAAGCCACTCTATCCGCCTGTACAGCCCATCGGCTAAGATGCTGGTCATGAGAATCACCAACCTTTCCGATTGGCGTCAAACCTGGCCGCAAGCTGCTGCCGTCGCCAAAGTACTGGCGGCCCTCGAGGCCGCGGGCGGCGAGGGGCGCTTTGTTGGCGGTTGTGTGCGCGATGCGTTGCTAGGCCGTGCCATCCGCGATATCGATATCGCCACCGATCTGGAGCCGCAACAGGTGCTGGCGGCTCTGCAGGGGGTGGGCCTCAAATGCGCCCCCACTGGCATTAAGCACGGTACCGTCACCGCCATCGCCGACCATATTGGTTTCGAAGTAACGACACTGCGTCGCGATGTTGAAACGGATGGCCGCCATGCGACGGTCGCTTTCACCAACGACTGGCAGCAGGATGCGGCCCGGCGTGACCTCACGATGAACGCGCTGTTCTGCGACGTTACCGGCCATGTCCATGATTATTTCGGCGGCCTTGCGGACCTCGCGGCCGGCTGCGTGCGGTTCGTGGGCGATCCGGCACAGCGCATGAATGAGGATTACCTGCGTATCTTGCGCTTCTTCCGATTCCACGCTGATTACGCTGTGGGAGATTTCGATGCTGCGGCGATCGCCGCCGCCACGCAGCGCCGCGATGAGTTGAAGCGCCTCTCCGGCGAAAGACTGCGCCAAGAAACCTTAAAGCTGCTCGGAGCGCGCCGCGGCGTTGCGGTCTGGGGCCAGATGCTGAGGCATGGCTTTGTCGATGCTTATCTGCCCTGGGCGACGACGCTGGACCGGCTGATCAAGGTCGCGGCGCTGGAAACGCGCCTGAGACTTCCGCCTGATCCCGTTTTGCGCCTTTGCGCCCTCGCCATCACGGGCGCCGGCCGTAACATTGCCGAAACGTTGAAGCTCACCAACGCTGAACGGGATCGGTTGCTCGCGGCAAGCGATGCTCGCCCGGTTTTCGATGTGGCCAGCGAAAAGAATGTCCGCCGCCAGATCTACGAGATCGGCAATGACCGTGCCGGCGACCGCATCCTCATCGATTGGGAGCCGGGTATCGAGGAAGGTCTTTGGCACCGCGCCTTCGAGATCGCGACAAGCTGGTTGCGGCCCACTTTCCCACTGGCTGGGCGCGAGCTCATCAAGCTCGGCCTTCATCCTGGCCCTGAACTGGGCACCAGACTTGCCGAGATAGAGGCCTGGTGGATTGCCGGCGATTTCACAGCCAGCGCAGCGAGATGTCTGGCCGAGGCGAAGAAGCGGCTATAGCGATTGGCACAGAACGATCGTGACCGTCACGCCTCGACCAAATCCAACAATTCTCCTTTGGGATCGAGCAGAGCTGCTACTGCCTTACCGCCATAACCACAGCCGCCATCGAGCGTCATGGTGAAGGCGCTCATCGCTGGTCCACCATGTTGTCGGTCGAAGCCACGGATTACTTTTAGGAATTGGCCGTATGGGTGATCGAGATTGCTAAAGCCACCCCCACCCCACCACAGGCTGTCGCCCTGAGCTGAAAGTGGCCGCTCCGGATCGATTCCCGCATGGACGAAAAGTAGGCCGAGATCGTCAGTGTAGGCGGCACGGCGGATGGCCGACATCAACGCCGCGTGTCCGGGACGTGCTTGCTGCGCGGAACGCAGTGAATTGGTCCAGCGCGTAATGGCGAGCGCCCCCTCGCGGCAATGAATGATGCCCTCAGCCGGGTCACCCCCATAAGCGGTGATCGTGGGACCGACACCTTGTTGCAGGAGCCAAGGCAGCACCTCGCGCGGGTTAGGCGCAAATTGCAGCTGCAGTAGTTTTATCCACATTTCCTCCTGCTGCCCGCGCAGATACACAATGTCTTGGGGAAACATGCAGCGGCGCGCCAAGATCTGGCGACGAAAGGTGATCATCTCATCGAGTGTGCCGGCAACGTCGGATCCCTTTCCCAAGAAACCGCCCAGATAAACGATGCGGTCCATCGGGTCGAATTGCTCGGCGATATAGGCGTGAAGGGCGCGAAGGCGTGGCATGTCACCATGAACGGGAGAAAGGGCCCAGATACGACTGGGCTACTTCAGAATGGCGAATTTTTCTCGTTATTGCATGCGACTTGATGTGGTGGCGACTCGGAGCGT
>CAYOYT010000512.1:0-1892 GCA_964408245.1 uncultured Dongia sp.
TTATCAGGTCGGTCAGACCGGCAAGATCGTGGCGCCAGATCTCTATGTCGCCGTCGGTATTTCGGGTGCGATCCAGCATCTGGCTGGTATGAAAGACAGCAAGGTCATCGTCGCCATCAACAAAGACGAAGATGCGCCGATCTTCCAGGTCGCCGATTACGGCCTGGTCGCCGATTTGTTCCAGGCAGTGCCGGAACTGGCGAAAGAACTCGGCAAGTAAGTAAAGCTAAGAACCCGGCATGCGGCCCGCTGAGAAAGACACAGCGGGCTGAAACGTTCCGGGAAATGGAAAAGAAGAGGTCAAAACGTGACGATCGAAACTGTCGGCATCATCGGTGCGGGTCAAATGGGCAACGGCATCGCCCATGTGAGCTCGCTCGCCAAGCTCGACGTCATCTTGGTTGACAATAACCCCGCGCAGCTAACCAAAGCGCTGGACACGATCCGCAGCAACATGAACCGCCAAGTGAAGCGCGGTCTAATTTCGCAAGCGGATGAAGATAATGCCATTAAGCGGATTAAGACATCCAAGAACCTCGCCGACCTCAACCCAGCCGACATTGTGATCGAAGCTGCGACCGAGAAAGAAGAGGTCAAGAAGGACATCATGCGGAGCGTGTGCCCGCACCTGAAGCCTTCTGCTTTGGTCGCGTCGAACACGTCCTCGATTTCGATCACGCGCCTTGGCGCTGCGACCGACCGGCCGCAGAAATTCATCGGCATGCACTTTATGAATCCCGTGCCGCTGATGAAATTGGTCGAATTGATCCGTGGTCTCGCAACCGATGACGACACGTTCACGCAGGTGCGCGATCTGGCGGAAAAACTCGGTAAGACCACTGCAACGTCGGAAGATTTTCCAGCCTTCATCGTTAATCGCATCCTATTGCCGATGATCAATGAGGCTGTCTATACGCTCTATGAAGGCGTCGGCAACGTTGATGCCATCGATACGGCGATGCGCCTCGGCGCCAACCACCCGATGGGTCCGTTGGAACTTGCTGACTTTATCGGTCTCGATGTCTGTCTCGCCGTCATGCAGGTGCTCTACGAGGGCCTCGCCGACAGCAAATATCGACCGTGCCCGTTGCTGGTGAAATATGTCGAAGCTGGCTGGTACGGTAAAAAGGCTGGCCGTGGCTTCTACGATTACAGCGGTGAGACGCCGGTTCCGACGCGCTGAGCGATCCCTCCGTGGCGCGCTGACCAGAGGGTAGGCGCGGATGATCCAGCAACGCGCTCGTCAGATTCACCTATCGCTATCGGTAGCGATCGCTGCCGCTCTCGTCTATCGCCAGCATCTGATGGTGCTCAACGAAGATGTCATTTGGCTGTTGGTCCAGGCAGACCGATTGCTGGATGGCGGTCGCTTCGGCGTCGACTTCATCGAGATCAACACACCACCGGCGCTGCTGCTTTATCTGCCAGCTGCTTTATTGCAACGATTGGCTGGCCTGTCGATGTCGACAGCACATCTTGTCGCGACGTCGCTTCTGACGGCCGGGCTCGTGGCTGCGACTTTGGCGATCCTGCGGCCGACATTGTTATTACGCCGTGCCGGCGATGCTTTGTGGCCGGTTGGGCAGGCAATCACCATCGCCTTCGTCTTGCAGGCCTATCACTTCGGCCAGCGTGACTGCATCGTTATCCTGCTACTACTGCCTTTCCTGGCGCTGCAGGCGGTGCGGGAAAAAGGTGAACCGCCAGCCGATTGGTTGCAGATATTGGCTGGCGTGCTGGCCGCTCTGGCGATTGGTGTCAAACCGCATTACTCACTATTGCTGGGCATGCTCTTCCTACTGCGTTGGGTCCATGGCGGCTTCTGGCGCAGCTTGTTTGCTCCCGATATCAAAAGCCTGGCGCTAGCTGCAATCGGGCTTGTTATCCTCTCG
>CAYOYT010000512.1:1902-2127 GCA_964408245.1 uncultured Dongia sp.
CTCTCGCTGGTGCTTTTTCCGGAATGGCTGGGCATGGCGCGTTTTGCTTGGCGCCTCTATCTGCCGGAAGGTCGGTCGATCGGGAACCTTGCCGCCGACCTTGCCCAGCAGCGCTGGCCGATCTTCGCGGTTCTGCTCGTCGCGCTGGGCCTATGGTGCAGATTGCCACGATCGGCGCCGATGCGGCCGTTCATGTCTTATTTGCTCCTTGCCGCACCCTGCTTG
>CAYOYT010000513.1:0-2126 GCA_964408245.1 uncultured Dongia sp.
GTACGTACCCCGCGGTAATTATTGGCCTCACGCATTCCTATCTGCCTTACATGATCCTGACCTGTTACATCGCATTGCAGGCGATCGATGACAGTCTAATAGAAGCAGGAAGGTCTCTCGGTGCCACCAAGCTCACGACTTTCCGTCGCGTGGTTTTTCCATTGAGCCTGCCTGGTATTGTTTCTGGTTCGGCCCTCATTTTCGTGCCCGTGATCGGATCCTTCATGGAGCCGCGGATTCTCGGCGGCACGAAGGGAGCGACGCTGGGTATGAATATTGAAGAGCAATTTACGGTGACGGCCAACTGGCCTCTGGGGGCGGCGCTCTCTTTCGTGTTGCTCGCAATCGTGCTCATCATCTTCGGCATCCTTTATCCATTTCTGCGTCGACAGACAGGTGCCGCATGAAGCGCGTTGTCGATAGCGGCATCCGCTTCTATCTCATTCTCGTGTTAGTCTTCCTTTACCTCCCGATTGTGGTGATGGCGCTCTTCGCCTTCAATAAATCATCACTTTATGCGCTACCGTTCGAGTTTGATTTTATTTGGTTCCGGGCGCTTGTCGAGAACGACAAACTTCTGCGTGCCGGCCTTAACAGTGTGCTCATTGCTTTAGCGAATACCGTAATCGCGACATCGCTCGGCACCATGGCCGCGGTCGCCTTCGGTCGCTATTCCTTTCGTGGCAAGACCTTGCTACAGGCCTTGCTATTTCCGCCCATCGCTATTCCCTGGCTCGTCGTCGGTACAGCTATGCTGGTGTTCTTCTTCTGGATTGCCAAGGCGGCGGGCGTGCCATCCATGGCGCGCGGTCTGCATGCGATCTTGCTAGGTCACGTGGCGCTGTCTTTGCCTTATGTTATTTTCGTCGTCGGGGCACGGCTCAATGATTATCCGAAAGCGCTAGAGGAAGCCGCCGCCATATTAGGTGCTACACCGTGGCAGGTCTTCCGTCGGGTGTCGGTGCCAATCTTGACGCCTGGTGTGGTCGCAGCAGCACTCTTTGCTTTCGCCGTGTCGTTTGATCAATTCGTTATCTCATATTTCCTAGCCCCACCCGGCGTCACAACTCTACCGGTCGAGATCTACACCTCGATCCGTAAGGGCTTCACGCCTGAGATCAACGCCATTTCAACCATCATCATCGTGGTTTCGATGGGATTGATGCTCATCGTGGCGAGGTTTTATCGGTTTGGTGGGGAAAGATCCGGAAATGAGTGAAGTTGCCATCAAAGGTGCCGTTAAACGCTATGGCAGCGTCGCTGCTCTGGATGGTGTCGATTTGACCTTCGCCGATGGTGAGTTCTGCGGTCTGCTGGGGCCGTCTGGCTCTGGCAAGACCACCCTGCTGCGCGCGATCGCCGGTTTCATCGAACTCGATGCGGGCGAGATTCGTGTTGATGGCACCAACATCGCTCGCATACCCGTGCATCAACGGAATATCGGAATGGTGTTCCAAAACTATGCACTCTTTCCGCATATGAGTGCGGCTGAGAATATCGCTTTCGGTCTTGACGTGCGCGGTGTCCCAGCTGGCGAGATCAAGCAGCGCGTGGTGGAAAGCCTTAGCCTCGTGCGTCTTTCTGGTCTTGAGGGACGGCGTCCGAAGCAACTTTCTGGCGGCCAGCAGCAACGCGTCGCGCTCGCGCGCGCACTCGTTACGCGCCCCAAACTATTGTTGCTCGATGAGCCGCTTTCTGCCCTCGACAAGCATCTTAGACAGGAGATGCAGGTAGAACTTCGCCGCATCCAGCGCCAGATCGGTATTACCACCATCTTCGTAACCCATGATCAGGAGGAGGCGCTTACCCTCTCTGATCGCGTCGCGATCTTCAACAAGGGCCAGGTCGTTCAGGTAGGGGCGCCGCGTACTGTCTATCAATGGCCAATCAACCGCTTTGCCGCCGGCTTCCTGGGTGAGGTCAATTTTCTGGAAGGCAAGGTAGTCGGCGTGCTCGGCCATGAAGCGCGCGTGGCATTGCCAGACGGTAGCGAGATCATCGTCAATCACCAGGGTCTTGCTAACGGCGCCAGTGTGCTTGTAGCCCTGCGACCGGAAAAGATCAGCATCGAACCCGGCGGCAGTCAGGCGCCCGCCCAGCCCGTCATGGGCATGGCCGCCGCCCAG
>CAYOYT010000514.1:0-2124 GCA_964408245.1 uncultured Dongia sp.
TGCCGGCAAAGCGGACGGGGCGATGGATGCTTCGAACATGTTGAAGCCTGCGCTGGCACGTGGCGAACTGCATTGCGTTGGTGCCACCACGCTCAACGAGTATCGAAAATATATTGAGAAGGATGCAGCTCTTGCGCGGCGCTTTCAGCCAGTCTTTGTCGCCGAGCCGAATGTCAACGACACGATCTCGATCCTGCGAGGTCTTAAGGAAAAATATGAGCTCCATCATGGCGTTCGTATCACCGATGCCGCAATCGTGGCGGCTGCCACGTTTTCTAACCGCTACATCACCGATCGTTTTTTGCCCGATAAGGCGATCGACCTCATTGACGAGGCTGCGTCGCGGCTGCGCATGGAAGTAGAATCAAAGCCTGAGGAAATCGACGAAGTCGATCGGAAGCTGATCCAGTTTAAAGTCGAGCGCGAGGCCCTGAAGAAGGAGACAGATTCGGCCTCGAAGGAGCGTCTGCAGCACCTGGTCGGCGAGATCGAGGAGTTGGAAGCGAAGTCTCAGATCCTTACCTCGCAATGGAAAGCTGAGAAGCAGAAGATCGACGATGCGCAGAAACTTAAGGAGCGCATCGATCAGGCAAAAAACGAGGTCGAGCAGGCGCAGCGGGCTGGCAATTTCGCGCGAGCGGGCGAACTGACCTATTCAGTCATCCCCGACCTCACCAAGCGCCTCGCCGAAGCTGAGCAGGCGGCCGAACATCGCATGTTGAACGAGGTTGTGAAGGAAGAGGACGTGGCTGGCGTTGTCTCACGCTGGACGGGTATTCCAGTCGACAAGATGCTGACCGGCGAGCGCGACAAGCTGCTCACCATGGAAAAGGTGATCGGGAGCCGCGTCATCGGCCAGGACGATGCTGTGAAAGCTGTTTCTGATGCCGTGCGACGCGCGCGTGCGGGTCTCCAGGATCCGAACCGGCCGATCGGGTCGTTTTTGATGTTGGGTCCCACCGGCGTCGGCAAGACTGAGCTCTCTAAGGCACTCGCCGGCTTTCTCTTTGATGATGACCAGGCGATGGTCAGGATCGACATGTCGGAATTTATGGAAAAGCATGCAGTATCACGGCTCATCGGCGCACCGCCGGGCTATGTTGGCTACGAAGAGGGTGGCACGCTTACCGAAGCGGTACGACGGCGTCCTTATCAGGTGATCCTGTTCGACGAGGTCGAAAAAGCGCATCCCGATGTCTTTAACGTGTTGTTGCAGGTCTTAGATGATGGTCGCCTGACCGATGGCCAAGGTCGCACAGTCGACTTCCGCAACACGATCATCCTCCTGACCTCCAATCTCGGCGCGGACTATTTGGTGGCTTTGAAGGACAGCGAAGATTCGTTTGTGGTGCGAGAGAAGGTGATGAATGTGGTGAGGGCCACCTTCCGTCCGGAATTTCTCAACCGCCTCGACGAAGTTATCCTATTTCACCGCCTCAATCGACAGAACATGACGGGTATCGTCGATATCCAGCTGAAGTGGCTCGAGGCACTGTTGGCTGATCGCAAGCTCGAACTGACACTCGATGGAAAAGCCAAGGAATGGCTGGCAGAGGCTGGTTATGATCCGGTCTATGGCGCCCGCCCGCTGAAGCGCGTCATTCAGCGTGAGCTGCAGAACCCGTTGGCGACGATGATCCTTGAAGGCCGTTTCAGACCCGGCGACGTGATTGCTGTCAGCGCCGATGACGACGGCCTCATCATGGGTGGCCAGAAGCTGATTAAGTCGCATACAGCCGATGTCTTCGCCAACATGCCGGCGGCCGGCAGCGCTTGATATTCAATGACAGTTAAAGAAAAGGCGGTGGGATCAAATTGATCGCCGCCGCCTGCTCATTCATGCAAAGCCTGGAGGGCTTAATTTTGGCAGCCTTGCGGATCGCTACAATCCAGTGAATTGGCATCTGGTCGCTCTGCGATCTCGACGGCACCACGCATCTTCTGGCGTTCGGTATCGATGTCGGCGACCTGTGCCTTGAAGGCTTTCAGATCCTTGCCGGCAAGTTTGGTGCTGCCGGTCGATTTGATGTTTTTCGGATTGACCTGGCCACCGTCGACCAACACTTCAAAATGAAGATGCGGGCCGGTTGAGCGGCCGGTCGTGCCAACATAGGCGATGACCTG
>CAYOYT010000515.1:0-2107 GCA_964408245.1 uncultured Dongia sp.
TTATTTGTCTTAGTAATAACATCTGATACAGCTTGGATAACTTTTGAGCAATTGAAGATGAATTTGTTGTCTACCTCAACGAGCGTCGAAATCTCTGAGACATCGCCTTCACAAAAAAAAGATTCGTCCGGACGTTTGATTCGAAATGGTAAATCAGCAGCTTCCGAGCAGAGCGCGTCGTAACTCCGCCCGCGGCCATGCTTGAGAGTGTTAATGGCAGCGGCGAAGCGCGAAAAGCGTTTCTTGAGTTCGCATTCACCTTCTTGTTCCAAATATTTACGAGCCTCGTCAAATCCATTTTGGCACCCCAATCGATCTTGAAGGATAGATTCGAAAATCGAAAACATTCCGACCGCCAAAATGGCTCTCTGCAGTTGAGTTGCTTGGAGAGTCTTTACTAGACGAGTTGCAGCACTGTGCTGTAATTCTTCAATTACGCGATTTTCTATTTGGTCGATAGCGTCAAGCGCTATGCCCGTGGACATGTCTATGAGTTCTACAAATGCGTGCATTATATGACTCCCGAGTGCCTACAAGATACATAGGAAGATCTTAGTTTTATCATCGATAATATATTTGATAACTCTCGTCGTACTCTGTTATCCACCGTAGCGGGTGGTTGACATAGAAGCCGACAAGCGACATCGACTGAATCTTTCACAGGATCGCCTCGACTCCCTTCCGTCGAATGACGTCAAGTAACACCAGCGCCGGCCCACTCGGCCGCTTAGTGCCCCGCTCCAGTTGCGAGACATAGCCCGTGGTCAGATTGAGATAGCGAGCGAATACAGCTTGGCTCAGATTTGCTCGTTCGCGCATCGAGCGGATCTCCTCGCCCGTGATCGGCGCAGCAACGGCGACAGGCTTGGTGCCGAGATGGCGCAGCGTGATCTTCTCATGCGCCGCCTCGTCCAGGATACCTGCGGCGCGCATGTCGTCGGCCGTCTCCAGCAGTGCCTTGGCGAGCCGGCTGGGTTGCGCCTTACGCGTCATCGCTGACTTCCTCCAACGTCCCGTCTGCAATGGCCCCGGCGATCCCGGCGGTATCGGCTGCGAGCCACTTGGCGCCGAGTTCGCGCAGCGTCCGCAACTCGTCGTCGTCGACGTTCTCCCGCTCGCGCTTGGCGAAGCCGTAGAGGAACACTGCACGGCGGCCGATGCGGTAGGCGATCAGCATCCGGTAGCCACCCGAGCGGCCCTGTCCCTTCCGCGCGACACGCTGCTTGATGACACCGCCGCCGAGATCGGCATCGACCAAGCCACGCTCGGCTCGGGCGATAGCCTCGCACAGGCTGCTGTCGGCGATCCGCTCGCGGCGCGCCCAGCGCACGACCCATCGGGTCTTGAAGACCTCCATGCCGTTCCATGCGACTATAAACTATAGCACTACGAACCATAATACAAGGGTGCGCCCGGCTGCGTGACGAGCGCACCCATGCCAAGAGGCCTACGCTGCCTTGAGAAAATCCCCCATCCGCAGCAGCCCCTGCATATAGCCGATCGCATGCGCCCGGCCGCGGTGGTTCCAGTCGGAATCGTCGTCCATGTGCGGGACGTGGTCATCCAGCAAAAAGCCGTCGAAGCCGTTGCGGGCGAGCAGCAGCATGGCCTCGGCGGGGTCGTAGTTGCCTTCGCCGATGAAGCATTCGGTGAAGTTGGGGACGGTGCCCTGCACGTCGCGGAAGTGGACGTAGAAGATTCGACCTTTCGGGCCGAAGAACTCGATCATCTCGCGGACATTGTCCTTGCCGCCGGGCATTTCCGAGCAGCAGCCGAGGCAGAGGTCGAGGCCCCAGGCGGGGCTGTTGAGGTTCAGCGCCCAGGCGCGCTTGAAGTCGTCGGGGCTCTTGAAGATGCGGGCGACGCCGCCGAGCATGGGGACCGGCGGATCGTCGGGGTGGATGGCCATGCGCACGCCGGCTTCCTCGGCCACCGGCAGCACGGCCTCAATGAAATATTTATAGTTGGCGAACATCTTTGCGTCGTCGATCACCTTGTCGGGGTCAGTGATGACGGGCATGGCACTCTGGCGGCAGAGCGTGGTCGGCATGAAGCCTTTCAGCTTGTCGTTGTATGTGTGTCTTTTTATCTCAGCCATGTCGAATTT
>CAYOYT010000516.1:0-2106 GCA_964408245.1 uncultured Dongia sp.
GCAGATCGAGTGAGGTATCGTCGATCACGACCTTCACACCATTGCGCTCGAAGAGGTGATCATCTTGCTGCGTCGATTTATCGAAGGAGAAACCATATTGAAAGCCCGAGCAGCCGCCACCGGAAACCGATAAGCGCAACATCAGCGCTTGGTCGCCTTCCATGGCGATGAGCTGCGCGATCCGCTTGGCGGCATTCTCGCTGAGGGTAACTTGGCGTTGGGCATCGGTAGAATCGGGCATATGGGTCACTTGGACTTGGTTCATCATTATCTCGAATTATTTAGGAGCTGTGGGTGGAAAGTCAAACGCACCCTGCGCATAGCTCCTAATCTATGCCCTTACTTCTCTTATGTTTTTTTTGGACGGTGGCGATTTCTGCAATAGTCATGCGTATATGCGCCTGTTAGGGTCCATTCATGTCGCTCGCCCCCTTTGCTTGCCATCCGGAGGAAACCCGCGGCCGGCGCATGCCGGAAGTGGAAAGTCCCATGCGCTCGGCCTATCAGCGCGACCGCGACCGGGTCATCCATTCGGCCGCTTTTCGGCGCCTGAAGCACAAGACGCAGGTCTTCGTCTATCATGAAGGTGACCATTATCGGACGCGGCTCACCCACAGCCTTGAAGTAGCGCAGATTGCCCGCACCATCGCTCGGGTCTTGCGTCTTAATGAGGATCTCGCCGAAGCTTTGGCCTTGGCTCATGATCTCGGCCACCCACCGTTCGGTCATGCAGGTGAGGATGCCCTCAATGCCTGTATGGCTGATCTCGGTGGTTTCGATCACAATGAGCAGACGTTCCGCGTCCTTACCTCGCTCGAGCGGCGTTATGCCGGTTTCGATGGGCTCAATCTAACCTGGGAAATGCTCGAAGGCATCGTCAAGCATAACGGCCCCTTGCGCGGGGTTCACGCCGGCGCTCGCAACCTTGCCCATGGGGTTCCAGAAACCATCGCCGCTTTCGATCAGGACTGGCCCTTGGAGCTCGATGGGTTCGCCAGCGCTGAGGCGCAGGTCGCCGCTCTTTCCGACGATATCGCCTATAACAACCACGATATCGATGACGGCCTGCGAGCCGGGCTTTTCGCCATTGAAGATCTCGCTGACGTGCCGCTCGCTGGACCGGTCTTTGCCGACGTGGCTAAGCTTTATCCTGGTCTTGAGCCGACCCGCATGATCCATGAATCAGTCCGGCGCATGATCAACGTCATGGTCAGTGATGTCATCGTCGAAAGCCAAGCGCGGATCGCCGTAGCCGATCCCAAAGGTGCAGCCGACATTCGCCGTCGGTCGGAACCGGTCATCTCCTTCTCGGCCAAGCTTCGTGAACTCGATATCGGCCTTAAGCGCTTCCTCTTTCAGCGCATGTACCGGCACGAACGTATCAATCGCACCATGGTTCACGCGAAGAAGGTGGTGGCGGACCTGTTCGATCGACATCTTGAACGACCCGATCTCCTACCGCCCGAATGGTCGCGCGAGATCACGGGCGCCGATCGGCAGGGGAGGGGACGCGTGGTTGCCGACTACATTGCCGGCATGACTGACAAATTCGCCCTTGAATGCCACAGCCGGCTGTTTGGAATGCCGCCGCTTGTTGCAGAAAAATCCTAAGCGAATCTAGAAGTTAAGTCTAATGATCACCGCTCGATGACTTGACCGACTCGACCCCCAGCTGGTTTGATTCAGTCCCTAAACCGGCTTCTGTGCCGGCACCCAAATTTGGTGTCAAGGATAGCGTTAAATGACGACGGAACCGCCCCGCCCAGATCAGATACAGGCAAATGTCGCAGCAGCCTTAAGTCGCCTGCGCGGCGAACTGGCCCCAACACCGCTTCCGAGCTCTGCCGGGCCAGACACCACCCGGTCAGAGTCGGCCGGGCCAGAGTCGGCCGGGCCAGAGTCGGCCGGGCCAGAGTCCGAGGTCGCCAAATCCAGCGAGGCAGACGGTGGATCCCAGCGGTTTGACGTTAGCCCGACGCTCTCCGCGCCGGATCCCAGCATGGCGCTCAGCCCCAGCAAGCCTGCTTTGCCGTCGGCAGATCCGATGGATATGTCCTTTGCCCGCATGACTGGCATCAAGCTCAGCGAACAACCGGACCTGCTGAC
>CAYOYT010000517.1:0-2091 GCA_964408245.1 uncultured Dongia sp.
GCCCTGGCTCCAGCGCCACCAATTGGTCGGGATCAAGGAAGTTCATTTCGACACCCTGATCCATCAGGAATCGCATGTTTTCCTTGCCGGCACGATAAGCTGCTGCGTCGCTGTAAAGATAGATGGCACCCTTCGCGATGCGGTCCCATTCCAAACCCTCTTCGCGCCCCACACGTAAGGTTTCGGCCTGGCTGTAGACGCACAGCTTCATCTTGACCCGCGTCGCCTGACGGTTGCGTGCCAGCGTACAATTGCGCAGGAACTGCAAGCTCCAGAGCCACATCCTTGGATCGAGCCGCAGGCGATAGCGCAAGGACGTGTCATTTCGCCACAATGATTTCAGGAGGATGAGCGGGGCCTTCGGGCTGGCCCAGGAGCTGGCGTGACCGGGTGTCACCAATCCTGCATTGGCAAAGCTGGTCTCCCGCGCCGGTTCCGGCCGACGATCGATCACCGTAACCTCATGGCCTTCTTTGGCGAGATAATAGGCTGCTGTTACACCCAGCAAACCCGCTCCCATAACGACGATACGCATTGAGTCATATCCAGATTCTTGATTATTTGGCCGGAACATTGCCATAAGCCGGCGCCAAAGCATAAGGTCCTGGCCACAGAAAAAAAGCGGAAGAAACCTTATGACCCATTGCTTTACAGCATCTCTGATAGCCTTTCTCGCCATAAATGTCGGCACCGCTGCGGCACAGAATGCGACGCCGATGCCAAGGGCCCCGGCGCTGTCGGTCGAGGAATTGAAGGGGTGTCTGTGCGAGGCACCGCAGCTGGATGCCGCACGCAAGGAAATTGCTACCCGCCGCGCGATGCTAAATGAAAGACAGGCACAGCTCACGGCACTCGATGCCCAAATTGCCGATCGCCGGAAAACGCTCAGTCCCAACGATCTCATCGGTCAGGAATTGCTGAAGAACAGCATGGCGCAATCGTCTGCCTTGCGCGACCTCATCCAGACCGACACGCGGTCGGCCCTCAATCAATCAGTCATCGATTATAATGTGCTGGCGGCCAAATATACCGAAACCTGCGTTAACCGGCCGCGCTATGCTTA
The DNA here is from genome assembly GCA_964408245.1 of uncultured Dongia sp. GTDB lineage: Bacteria > Pseudomonadota > Alphaproteobacteria > Dongiales > Dongiaceae > Dongia. The sequence continues at coordinate 1,064 of CAYOYT010000517.1, forward strand.
TGATGTTAATGCGGCAAAGAAAGATCTGGTCTGTCCGCTGCCGTAAAGTGATAAGCCTGAACGAAGCTATTGCTCCTGTTCTCCCGGCCCACGCTGGTTGAGATAGAAAAGATGGCGCATTTCGCGCCGCCCGCGGGTGACGTTATCGAGGATGAAGCCGCTGGTTAGATTGAGGGCAGCGAGGATCATCAGTCCCGTGGCAAGGATCGCGGTCGGAAGCCGCGGTACCAAGCCGGTTTCGATATAAGTGATCGCCAGCGGCATGGCGATGAGGATCGCGATCAGCGCTAGGGCGATGGCGATGGTGGAAAAGAAGCGCAGCGGCATTTCTAAACGCAGCAGCTGCAGAATTGTCAGCATGATGCGCCAGCCGTCGCGATAGGTGTTAAGCTTGGAGTTGGAACCTTCGCGCCGGCTGCTATAGGGCGTCGACATTTCGCTGCAGGGCATTACCAGCTGCAGCGCATGCACGGTCAGCTCCGTTTCAATCTCGAAGCCGCCAGAAATAGCTGGAAAGCTTTTCACGAAACGCCGCGAGAAAACCCGATAGCCGGATAGAATATCTGTGAAGGTACGCCCGAAAATCGATGCCACCATGTTGGTCAGCACGGTATTGCCGAAGCGATGACCGGGCCGATAAGCCGCCTGCTCGCGGCTGATCCGGCAACCGACCACCATATCAAGGTGATCCTTGACGAGCGCCTCGACCATCGCCGGCGCGCTGGCTGCGTCATAGGTGTCGTCGCCATCGACCAGCAAATAGATATCGGCATCGATATCGGCGAACATGCGCCGCACGACATTACCCTTTCCTTGTGTTGTCACATGGCGAATGTCGGCGCCGGCGTCGAGCGCGACAGCAACGGTGCGGTCCTTGGAATTGTTATCGAAAACGTAGATTGCGGCCTGCGGCAAGGCTTTACGGAAAGCGGCGATGACATGGCCGACCGCCACTTCCTCATTATAGCAGGGAATGAGGATGGCGATGCGTCCCAACTCATATGGGGACATCGCGGCCTGTGCGGCAT
>CAYOYT010000518.1:0-2072 GCA_964408245.1 uncultured Dongia sp.
CTCGACGTACAGCGCTGGCTCAAGGAAGAAGCCTATGCCGAGCGCGACGCACACGCGCATCACGATCACGATCACGACCATGATCATGGTCACCCCGGAAATGGCTTGGATGTGAACCGGCATGACGCTCATATCAGCGCCTTCTGCCTGACGCGCGAGGCACCCATCGACTGGCAGAAATTCTGCGCTTGGATCGACATGCTGACAGCAACGCGCGGACCGAATCTGCTGCGAATTAAAGGCGTCCTAAATGTTGCCGGCGAAAAAGCGCCCGTCGCCATCCACGGCGTCCAGCATCTGTTCCATCCGCCGGTTCTGCTGCCGGCATGGTTGGATCAAGACCGACGCTCGAAACTGGTCTTCATCACGCGCGATATAGACCGCGCGTTCCTGGCCATATCCATGGTCGCCGTCCTCGACGATACCGGACCCGCGTGAATGTGGAATGGCGGAATTGCCCCATTTCCGGCTCGAATTAACAAACCATCACCGTTTTTGTGTTTTGCAATCCCGTGAACATTGCTAGCTTTTGCTTGGATTGAGTGGAATTGGGCGGTGCGGCTAGAATCCCGTGCGCTCTTCCCCTCTGTCACTTAACGAGGGAGGGATGAAAAATGTCATCGAAATGGAAATTGGCCAGTACCGGCTTGGCCGCTGCTCTGGTATTTGGCGCCCTTGCCGCCCAGGCGGAACCGTTACAAAGCATTGGTAAGAGTGAGGGCGAAGTCGCCATCGTCGCTTGGCCCGGCTACATCGAACGCGGCGAATCGGACAAGAATTACGACTGGGTGACCGGCTTCGAAAAAGAGTCTGGCTGCAAAGTCACGGTAAAGACCGCTGGCAGCTCAGACGAAATGGTCTCACTGATGAATGGCGGTGGCTTCGACCTGGTGACCGCCTCGGGTGACGCCTCGCTTCGCCTGATTAAGGGCGGCACCGTGCAAGAGGTCAACACTGCCCTCGTCACCGATTACAGCAAAATCGATCCGCGCCTGCAGAATGCAGCCTGGCACACGGTAGATGGCAAGCATTACGGTGTTCCATGGCAGTGGGGACCAAACGTACTGCTCTATAACGCCAAAACGTTCGAAAACGCGCCACAAAGTTGGTCCGTTGTATTTGAGGAACAGAAGCTGCCCGATGGCAAGTCGAATAAAGGCCGCGTCCAAGCTTATTACGGCACCATCTACCTTGCTGACGCCGCTCTCTATTTGATGGTCAATAAACCTGAACTCGGTATCAAGGACCCGTACGAACTCAACCAGGCACAATTCGACGCCGCAGTCGAGTTGCTGCGCGGTCAGCGAAAACTGGTCAATAAATACTGGTCCGATGCCGCTGCTCAGGTGGACGACTTCACCAATGAAGGGATCGTCGCCTCGACCAGTTGGCCTTATCAGGTCAATACGTTGCGCGCCGCTGGCAAAGTGCCGGTGAGCTCGGTGGTGCCGAAAGAAGGCGCCACGGGTTGGGCCGATACGACCATGATGGCTGCCAGCGCGCCACATCCGAACTGCGCTTATAAGTGGCTCAATCACTCGTTGAGCAACAATGCCCAGGCGGGTACGGGTTCGTGGTTCGGAAGCGTGCCGGCTGTACCGTCGAGCTGTGGCGATCCGATCCTTACCGAGGGCGGTTGCGTCACTAACGGCGCGCAACTCTTCGCGCGTGTCCATTTCTGGAAGACGCCGGTGAAAGATTGCGTTAGCCAGAACGGCGAATGCGTCCCCTATAAAGACTGGGTCGCCGCGGTCCAGTCGGTCCAGAGCGGACAATAAACACACCACGCTTACTCCTGGGGCGGATCAGTGATGGTCCGCCCCAATTCTATAGCAACGTCTCGGATTTCGATTATGAGCTCAGGCCACACCGCGGTTTCCTTCAAGAATGTCTCGCGCCATTTCGGCGCGGTGAAAGCGGTGGATGCAGTCAGTTTCGATATCAAGGAGGGCGAATTCTTCGCCATGCTGGGGCCGTCTGGTTCCGGTAAGACCACCTGCCTGCGGCTCGTTGCTGGCTTTGAGCAGCCGAGCGAAGGCCAGGTCATTGTCGATGGCGCCGATATGACAGGC
>CAYOYT010000519.1:0-2068 GCA_964408245.1 uncultured Dongia sp.
GTGAACATACATTGTGGAAGACGCCAATTGAGCCGTCTTCACGGCGTAACATGACGATGGGTAGCCCCATCACGTCACTCGGAAAAGCGTCACCGGCACTCGGAATGTCGCGCCCGAAGCCGATACAGAACCAGGTTCTGGCAATGACGCGATCTCGTTCGAAGTCGCGAAACGCTTCACTCACATAGGCGTCGTTGGGCAGGCCACGCGCAGTCTCGATCGGTTGCAAAACGCGCGCGATGGCGGCCGGGTCGAATGGCACGCGCCCGACAGATGAATGACTGTCCATTGCGTCGCGCACGGCTTGATCTCCTCGAAATGGCATAGCGATGTCATGCCGCGGATGGGTAGGCTTGTAAAGCCGACCTTGTGTGATGGCGGCATGATAAGGAGTCATAACGCAGCGTTCATCATGCGCAGGCTTTATGCCGCTGAAATGCTACGGTATAGAGAATGAATTCGCTTCAACTCATATCCGCTGCTGGTCCAAGCGCCGATCGCGGGTGAAGGGATGGGTCTGGGTTGGCGCTATTTCGTCGACGAATTCCTCCATGACCAACGTCTCGTGCGTCCGGTGGAGGAGGTGATGGTCAAAGAATTGGCCTTCCATCTGGTCGAACCAATCGGTGGAAGCCGCCCGCAGCGACGACTCTTCTCAGGAAATAGCTGCTGAATTGCGAATGGGAGAGCGAAGGGACGCCGCTACCCTAGGTTAACTGGACTGATAGAATAGCGAGATCCATCGAAGAACATGAAAACTGATTTGCCGATTTTACGTCATATGACGTCGATAATTTGACAATGACGCAAAATCGACTGAGATAGCTTTGACGCGATGACGCGGCTTGCGAGGCATTGCTCATGATCCCGGCCTTTGTTCCTCTGAAAATCCTGCGTTACGGCTTGCGCAAGAAGTATCCGGCCGAGCGCTTTATCCCCAAACAGCAAGATCTTAAGCAGTCCTATGACGTCGTGATCATTGGCGGCGGCGGCCATGCGCTGGCCTGCGCCTATTACCTCGCCCATACCCACGGCATCACCAATGTCTGTATTTTAGAGCGAGGGTATCTGGCCGGCGGCAACACTGCGCGCAACACGGCGATCATTCGCTCAAACTATCTGACGCCCGAAGGCGTACGTTTCTATGAGCAATCGTTGAACCTTTATCGCGATTTCAGCCAAGAGCTCGATTTTAACATTCTCTATTCCGAACGTGGCCATTTCACGCTCGCCCACACCGATGCTTCCATGCGCACTAGCCGCTGGCGCGCCGAGGTGAACAAGCAATTGGGTGTCGACTCTGAGCTGATCTATCCAGACGCCATCACGCGACTGTGCCCGCATCTCAATATGTCGGACCGTGTGCGATATCCGATTATGGGCGCGCTTTACCATCCACCGGGATCGATCGCCCGTCACGATGCGGTAGCTTGGGCCTATGCGCGAGGTGCTGCCAGATACGGCGTCGAGATCCATCAGCAGACGCCGGTCACGGGCCTCCTTGTCGAGAGTGGGACAATCAAGGGTGTGCAAACAACCCGCGGTACAGTTTATGCCAATCGGGTGATGCAGGCCGTGGCTGGCAATAGCTCGGTCGTTGCCAAGATGGCTGGTTTCAGATTGCCGATCCGCACCATTCCACTGCAGGCTTGTGTTAGCGTGCCGCTGAAGCCTTTCCTCAACCAGATTATTGTTTCCGGCTCGCTTCACGTCTATGTCAGCCAGAGCTCGCGTGGCGAATTGGTGATGGGTGGCTCGAGCGATCCCTACGGTCTGTATGGCACACGCTCGACGCTCGATTTCAAAGAAGGCTTACTCGGCCACATGCTGGAACTCCTGCCGATGCTAGGCGAAGTGAAGGTGATGCGGCAATGGGCCGGCATGACCGACATGACGCCTGATTTCAGCCCCGTCATGGGTCTGACGCCCGTGAAGAATTACTACATCGACAGCGGTTGGGGAACTTGGGGCTTTAAGGCGACGCCAGTCTGCGGCATGACTATGGCGCATACCATCGTCCATGATCGTCCGCACGATCTCATCAAGCCATTCTATCTCGATCGTTTCG
>CAYOYT010000520.1:0-658 GCA_964408245.1 uncultured Dongia sp.
ACCCCGAAGGGCCAATGTCCTGCCTCGTTTGAGAGGCCAAATTCCTAAAAGAGAGGGCAGCACCCTCAATTATGCTGCCCCATTCAGTTACTGACCGGTTTTTACCCGAGTCCATTCACGTGTGATGATACGACTGATTTTTTCATCGCGCACAACTGAAGGGAAGCCACGCTTCATGACTTCTTCCGTCGGATAGACAGCCGGATCTTCCAGAATCTCCTTAGTCACGAACTCTTTCGCCGGCAGGTTGGCGTTGGCGTAGTTTGTGTAGTTCGTGGCATCTGCGATCACCTGTGGGCGCATCATGTAATCAAGAAACAGATGAGCATTCTTTACATGAGGCGCGTCGGCCGGGATCAGCATGCCATCGAACCAGATATTTGTGCCTTCCTTCGGGATCGTGTAGGCGAGGTTAATCTGGATGCCAGCTTCCGCTGCGCGCGCCGCGGCTGTCGCATAATCGCCTGACCAGCTCATCGAGATGCAATATTCACCGTTGGGAAGGGCAGTAATATACTGCTGTGAGTCGAAGTTCTTGATATAGGGCCGCACCTTCATGAGCATATCAGCTGCGGCAACAATATCTTCTTCCTTTTGGGAAGTCGGATCTCGACCCATATAGGCCAGAGCTAGTGGAAAGACGTCTTCCGGTGAGTCG
>CAYOYT010000520.1:668-2062 GCA_964408245.1 uncultured Dongia sp.
TAGCCAGACTGTCGAGCGGCGCATCGGGCATAAGCTTCTTAACCAGATCGACGTTATAGGCGAAGCCATTCGTGCCCCACATATAGGGGATCGCGTACTCATTTCCTGGATCCGCGTCCTTCGAAAGGATCTCCATAATATGAGGATCATTGTTTTTTAAGTTCGGTAGCAGACTCTTATCCAGTTTATGGAAGAGGCCGATTTTGATTTGGCGCGCAAAGAAAGAGGACGAGGGAAAGACAATGTCGTAACCAGTGCCACCAGTCATCAACTTGGCTTCAAGTGTCTCGTTGCCATCAAAAGTGTCGTATTGAACCTTGATCCCTGTTTCTTTCTCGAAATCGGAAACAGTATTTTCGCCTATGTAATCTGACCAATTATAGACGTTGAGGTGTTTGGCATCGTCGTTGGCCGTTAGTGTTTCTTGTGTCGCTGGCGCTGCAGTGCTTGCAAGCGCTTCACTGGTTGCTTCTGAAACGGCCGTGCTGGTGGCGTTCGATGTCGCCTGGCTGGTGTTTTGCGTTGTCGAGGTTGCGTTTGTTGCCTGTTCGTCGGTCTTCTTCTCACCGCAGGCCGCTAACAACACGCCAACCATCAACATCGCCGCACCTGTGCGGGCGAAGCCTGTCAATTCGGATTTTAGCACGACTCTCACTCCCCTTTTCGTCACACCCAACCAGCGCAATCGCCGATATTCACCGGTCTTCTTTTTGCGCAGGTTACCCCTGCCGATGCATTATTCGAGTTTTCTTACATCTGACCTCGCCGATGCATCGACTGTCAACCCTTGGCGGACATGGTGGCACAATCTTAAGTGCCGCTTTGTCGCTTCAAAACATTAATGAGGCGTTGTTGCGAAATAAAAAACCCCGCGACGCGTGTCGCGGGGTTTGAGATGCAAAAATATTATTGCTTACCCAGTTTGTAACAATTTCGGGATCGCAGTTTTCAGAGTCAAGTGTCGAAATTACTGGCCCGTCTTGACTTTAGTCCATGTGCGCGTGCGCAGGCGTTCGATCTCCGGCGTCGCAACTTTGTCCGGGAAGAGGTGAGTCTGCACGTCCTCCGGCGGATAAATATTCGGGTTGTCGACCAGTTCCTTATCGAGCATCGGTAATGCTGCCGACACTGGGCTACCATAGGCCACGTAATTAGCATTGGCAGCCGCAACCTTCGGATCAAGATTGTAGTCGATCCACTTATACGCCTGGTCAACGTTTACTGCATCGGCTGGCATCGCAATCGTGTCCATCCAAATGATCGTGCCTTCCTTCGGAATAGCATACGACACTTCGATCCCGTTCTTAGCTTCCTCAGCGCGCGCCGCAGCGATGCTGAAATCGCCCGACCAGCCGAGCGACACGCACAAACTGCCGCTGGCGATATCGTTAATG